>CALFWN010000361.1 GCA_937928335.1 uncultured Litoreibacter sp.
CAGCCTCGATCTGGCGGCGGAGGTTGTCGGCAACGCCGAGCGTGGTGCCGCTGGCCGATTCGACCTTCCATGCCAATGTCTCGCGGGGGCCTTCGGCGACCAGGGTTTGCGTCACCCCATCAAGAAACGGGCCAACAGGCAGCTTGTAGCTGGCAAAGTCTTCCGTTTCGGAATGGGTCAGCGTGGCCGGGCCGGAAAAGCTCAACTCAAGGGCGTGGCACGGCCCGCCAGCGCAGATGAGCGCCGCATATAGCAAAACGTGCTTCACCGATGGGCTGCGTGATATTCATCATTGGGACGCATATCCACGGCAGAGGCCATGCGGTTGGTCATGTTGTAAAAACCCGCTGTCGCCGCAATGTCCCAGATGTCGCGATCGGTGAAACCCACCTTGCGCAGTTCGTCGCGATGCAGCTCTTCGATGGTGGCGCTGGCCTCCGTCATGCGGACCGCAAAATCGAGCATCGCACGTTGCCGCGCGGACAGTTCTGCGACCCGGTAATTCATCACCAGCGCCTCACCCAGCATCGGGTCACCGGAAAGCTCCCGCACCGCCGCGCCGTGGGCCACAAGACAGTAAAAGCATCGGTTCATGGAGGAGACGACAACCGCAATCATCTCCCGTTCCAGCTTTGTTAGACCCGATTCAGCGAGCATCACATCGTTATAAAGCGCGGAGAAGGCGTTCAGCTTGTCCTCGTCGAAAGCATAGGCCTGCAACACATTGGGGACCAGACCGAGCTTGTCCTGACAAATCGCAAAATATTTCTCCATCCGCTCGGGCAGCGGGTCGAGCATGGGCAGGTCGAGTGCGGTTACATTGCTCACGGGATGTGGCCCTCTGATTGGTGTCTGATGCGGTAATGATAGCCCTGCTGCGCCGTCATGCCCAGCCGGGTATAAAGCGCATTTGCCCCGATATTGGCCTTGGTGACCAGAAGGACGATGTGGCGGGCCCCGCGCGCCGCCCCCCATTGGGCGGCAGCGATCATCAGCGAGCGGGCAAGGCCAGAGCGACGTTGGTTTGCGAGGATTTCAAGCGCATGAACCATGACGCAGCCCTCATGCAACCCGGCATAGGCCACCCCACCCGCGCGGTCATTGACCCGACCAAGGATCGTGGTTTTGTCGCAGGCCGCGCGCTCCATCACCGCAACCCGGTCCGCGCCAATGCCTCCAGCCGCCCAAATATCGCGGGCCAGTTGCAGCGGCGGCCAGATGGGAAAAGCGGTGACCGGGGGGATGTCACGCTCTGCTAGGGCGTGGATAGGGCATTGATAGAGCCAGGTTTCATCGACGGGCTGATAGCCTATTTCTACCAGAATAGTGTCTGTTTCATCGCCTGGCAGCACCGAAAAAAGAGGCGGCTGGCCCAGCGCGACCATCCGCGCGGCGGCGTGCTTTATATCGTCTTTCGTCACCTGCTGATCCGTGCTGGCTGCCGTCACCCGTTTGCCGCCACCGGGGCTTTGCCGCAAAATCCAGGGTGGATCGGACAGGCAGGTCTGCGCGGGCCATGTGGCCTCTGCCACCTGAAGAAGCTGTGCACGCTCCAGCGCAGCGGCGGTCATAGGCGCAGCATCTCTGACAGTTTTGCCAAGGCCGCCTGCAGCACCGCACGGTCGGTGCCACGCACCACGATGTTGGAGCCATAAATGCCGTCTTTCTGGAACGGGTAGGAGCCGAAGCTCAGTTCCGGCATGGCGGTGGCCAGCTCGCCAAGCGGTCCCGCCAGATCTCCCTCCCCCCGGTCGACGCGCAGGGTCTCGGACAGAAGCGGCGCACCACCCGTTAGCGTGGGCAGCACGCTTTCGACCATAGCGTTGAAGACGGACGGCACTCCGGCCATGACATGGACATTGCCAAGTTTGAACCCCGGCGCAACGGAGACCGGGTTGTCGATCAACGTAGCCCCTTCGGGAATACGGGCCATGCGAAGGCGGGCTTCGTTCAATTCAGACCCTGTTTTGGCGTAATGCGCCGCCAGAAGCGCACGCGCATCCTCGCGCACATCAACCGCGGCATCGAAGGCTGCGCCAATGGCATCTGCGGTGATATCGTCATGCGTGGGACCAATCCCGCCAGAGGTGAACACATAGTCAAACCCCTCGCTCAGCGCCTTTACAGCGGCGACGATGCGCGGCTGGTCGTCGGACACCACACGCACCTCTTCCAGCGCGATACCGGCCTCGGTCAGCTTGCCCGCCAAATGGTACATATTGGCGTCGCGGGTGCGGCCCGAAAGGATCTCATCCCCGATGACAAGCATGGCGGCGGTTGGATTGGGCATCGGGCTCTCCTGCTGACGTGATCCGAGATGTAGCGCGGCGGGGTGGAAGCTGCCAGCGTTCTCTCTTATATGCTCGCTTAGACAAAGACGGGGCCTGATTCATTGGACGACACACATCGCGGACGTATCACCAAGGAAGGCATTCGCATCCATGAGGAGGCGGATTTCGCAGGTATGCGCGCAGCGGGCGCATTGGCGGCCCGCATTCTTGACGATGTTGCCGCTTTGGTCGTGCCCGGCACCACCACAGAGGCGCTGGACGCCTTTATCGAGGGTGAGGTGGTCAAGGCCGGCGCCAGATCGGCGACGATTGGCTATAAGGGCTACCAACACGCGTCCTGCATTTCGGTGAACCATGTGGTGTGCCACGGCATCCCCGGACCGAAGACCCTGAAAGACGGCGACATTCTGAATATCGACGTCACCGTGGTTGTGGACGGCTGGTTTGGCGACACCTCGCGGATGTATGTCGCAGGCAAGCAGTCACGCAAAGCCGAGCGGCTGATCCAGATCACCCATGACGCGCTGTTCAAGGGTATTGAGGCGGTCAAGCCCGGCAACACCTTTGGCGATATCGGCCACGCCATTCAGGCCTATGTCGAGGCGCATCGCATGTCCGTGGTGCGTGATTTCTGCGGGCATGGGCTGGGCCGCGTGTTTCACGCACCGCCCAATGTGCTGCATTACGGGCGTGCCTCGTCGGGGGCGGTTCTGGAAGAAGGTATGTTCTTCACCATCGAGCCGATGGTCAATCTGGGACGGCCTGAAACCAAAGTACTGGCCGATGACTGGACAGCCGTGACGCGCGACAAATCCCTGTCGGCGCAATTCGAGCATTCGGTGGGTGTGACCTCGGACGGCGTGGAAATCTTTACCCTGTCACCGGCAAATAAGTTTCACCCGACAATCTGAGCAGCGTTTAACCGCGCTTTAAGTCGAATCGCGTGATGTAGCTGTCATGTTAGATCAGTGCCCCTCCTTTGCCGAAGCCACGCTTCCGGGTTTTGAAACCAGTGTCTGCGCAGCCCCGCTGCGGGGCGCGGAGACTGTCGAAGGTCACCGGGAGAGGGTTAGAGAACATTTCATGAACTTTGGCGGCGAGGCCTCCGCGGATGAGGATGTGCTTGAGCTGGTTTTGTACCGCGCCATCCCGCGGCGGGAGGTCAGCAGTCTGGCCCGGCGTCTGATATTCACGTTTGGGGATTTCAACCGTGTGATCTCCGCCCCGCCAGCGCGATTGGCGGAGGTGCAGGGCGTGGGCAGCGCCGTGATCCGGGAGCTGAAAATTGTCGAGGCTGCCGCCCATAAGCTGGCCCGTTGCAAGGTGATGCAGCGCGAGGTGCTGTCAAACTGGGACGCGCTGTTGGACTATTGCCAGACCCGCATGGCCCATCTGGAGATAGAGCAATTTCGCGTGCTTTATCTGGACCGCAAGAATGTCTTGATTGCGGATGAAGTGCAGGGCGCGGGGACGGTGGATCATGTGCCTGTCTATCCGCGCGAGATCGTCAAACGTGCGCTGGAGCTGAATGCCAGCGCATTGATCCTGGTCCATAACCACCCGTCCGGGGATGCCACCCCCTCCGCCGAAGACATCGTCATGACCCGCCACATACAGACAGCTGGTGAGGCCCTTGGACTGGTGCTGCATGACCATCTGGTTATCGGCAAGGCACAACACGTATCACTGCGGGCCGAGGGCCATATTTAGACACAGATTTGGGCGCCTGTTGCCGCCCGGATGTAACGAGTAGCCTAGTTTACCCAAACCTCGACGCGCCGGTTGATCGCGCGACCCCATGCGGTGTCGTCACAGGCAATTGGCAAGGCCTCGCCAAACGCATCCGAGGTCAGCTCTACTTGCGAAAAGTCAGCGATGGAGGCGGCGTCGCGCACCAGTTCCTGCACTTTCTCGGCGCGGCTTCTGGCGAGGCGCATATTGGGCTCCGCCGGGCCTTCGCTGTCACTGAACCCGACAAAGAGCAGGGTTTTTCCATCAAACGCCCCGGTCTCCAGCGCGCGGGCAAGGCGCATGATGTTTTCGCTCGATTGCACATCCAGCTTGGTGCCAACCTCGAAGCGGAAAGTGGTGGACAGCCGGTTGCGGCTGCGCAGCCCGGCGACAAGGCGTTTCAGCTCGGACAGCGGCACTTCGGGCCCGGCGCGGCTGATGGCGTGAGCAAGTCGGTCACCCTGAGCGCCGAATTCGGAGGTGGTGATGGACTGATCAACAAACCCCGACCGCCGGATCACCAGATCTGCAGCGGGGGAGGAGGTAAATTCCAGAAACTGCCGCGCATAAAGCGGCAGTCTGCGGGCAGGCGTGAACATCATGAGCGGCATCACCAGCGGATAATCCTCGGAGCGAAGGGCCGCGACGCTTGGCGCCTGCTCGAACCCGCATTTGCCGGAAATCCGCACCGGGTCGGCATTGCCGATCTCGCTGAGGGTGGTGAGGCCAAGGGCAAAGCTGTCATCGGCGACGGCATCCACAAGGTCCTCCAGGTTGGGGCGGGTCCTAATTTCGGGTGATATTGCCGCGCCGCGTGGGCTCAGAACGCGGGTCTGAAACACCTCGAAGAGGCCGGTTTCAGGGGGTGGGGTCTGGGCAAGGATATCTGCATCCGCGCCACCAAGGGCAGACCAATTGCTGATCTCACCGGAAAAGATGCCGGAGAGCTGGTCCATCGACAGTGATTTCACCGGCTGGTCCACCGCCACGATGGCCACAATACCGTCCAACGCGATCACACGCGCACGGCGGCCACGCACCAGATCGCCGGAGCCCGCTTGCCGCGCCATTGCGACCTCGGCACTGAGGGGTTCGCGGAGCGCGAGCGCGATGTCGGCCTCCTCGGCAATCAGGTCCGCAAAGCCTTCGGCGGTCGTCGTCGCGCGGAGGGTGAACCGGGCGCGAACACGCTCGGCATCGCGCAGAACGAATGTGGAATGTGTGTCATCTTCGACCTCGCGCAGCACAGACAGGCGGTTGCGCTCTGCGAAGGCCTGGATCAGCGCGGGCAGCAATACGTCAGCCATGCGACGGGTGCCGGAAAAGCGCACCTCGGCCACGAAAGACGCCAGATCCGGGCAGCCCGGACCGTCACAATCGACGCCCTCGCCATCCAATGTCAGCGGGCCGTAGATCGTCTCCACCCGGTAGAATTCGCCATCATAGCCAAGCAATGTGCCGTCGATGCGGAAGGTGCCGTCGCGGGAGGTCAGCGCGACGTCCTGCGCCATGACAGGGGCGGCACAGAGCAGCGCCGCGCATACCAGTCTTGCGAATATTCTCACGAGCCCGCCTGCGTTAGTTCGTGGCGAGTTTCAGGTCTTGCAGGACATTTTTCAACTCAAGATTGCCCCCGACCCGGTCGCAGGACGTGGCGGCAAGTACAAGATCGTAGCTGATTGAGGGCATATCGGGTTGCAGGTGGCGGATTTTGGCATGGCGCTCAAGCCCACAATTCTGCGCGGTGATCGGCGCGGCAACACCCAGCCTTATCACCGCGCGCCGGGCCTCGGGGCTTTGGTGATGCGACAGGATCTGGACGGTGCGGCGATCTTGTTGCCCCAAAGCATAGAAACTGACCGGCATATGATCCGGGGCATTGGCGGTCAGGCGCATATCAAGCGCCTCGGTCCAGGCGACGGCAACCCTTGCATATTCAGACAGATCGGGTGCCTCCAATTGTGCAGAGATGCTGTGGCCGTCAGAAAAAACAGACTCTAAATTGGCGGAAGACGCTATTGCGGGTAGCTCGAACGCAGCCTGCCCGGTGACGCCGGTGACAATATCGAAGGTCAGGCCTGCATAGTGAAACGTGATATCTTCATAGGGTTTGCAGGGCGCGTTCACGGCGATTGCGAAGATGGCACCGGGCAAGGGCTCCACCTGCAAGGCGGTTTCACAGGGCAAGCCGAAAGCGCTGATATCAGCCTGCGCGGCGGTGCTGTCTGCAACAGGGGTGGCGGGCCAGCTTGGAACAGGTCTGGGCGGTTTTTGCTGCATCAAGGCCGGGGTGGCCGGTAGATACGGAAGCTCGGTGCTCAGGGTGGGAAGTGGTGCGGGCAACGCCAGCGCGACGGTATCGGCCTGCGCCACCGTCATGCCCGCGCAAAGACCCGCACCCAAAAGGGTGCAAAGTGACTTGCTCATATATCTGCCTCATTCGCCCGGTTTATCCGGTTTCTCGTGAGGCAGAATCTGCTTTTGAATTATGGCGAAAATGTGGCAAGAGCGCTTAACGCGCTGAAAACAGGCCCTGTTCCGCCGAAGCGACCGACCGTGCTATCCCAGTTCACCGTGGCAATGCTTGAACTTTTTGCCAGATCCGCAAGGGCAGGACGCGTTGCGACCCGGATTGCCCCAGGTCTCGCGATCATTCTCGTCAAAGCCTTCCGCAGGCTCCAGCGGCGCGTCTTCCTGTCCCGCTGAGGCCGTTATTCCAGCCTGCGCATTTTGCTGCGCCATATATTGCTGCAACATCTCCTGTTGCTGCTCTTCGGTCAGCGGCACCACGCGGGAAAGCTTCTGGGTGACGTCTTCGCGCAGCCCATCGAGCATCCCTTCAAACAGCTGGAAGCTGTCATTTTTATATTCATTGAGCGGGTCGCGCTGCGCGTAGCCACGAAAGCCCACGACCGAGCGCAGATGTTCGAGCGCCAGCAGGTGCTCCCGCCATTTGCCGTCGATGGTTTGCAGCAAAAGCTGCTTTTCGATGTTGCGCATGTTTTCCGGGCCGAAATCGACGGCCTTTTTGGCCATGAACTCGTCGGAGGCCTTATACAGCCGTTCCGCGATATCCTCGTTTTCGATGCCTTCCTCATCCGCCCATTCGATCACCGGCACGTCAATGCCGAGCTTCTCGATCGTGGCCACGTAAAGCGCCTGCGTGTCCCATTGGTCGGCATAGGATTTGGGCGGCATATACTGGTCGACCAGATCGTCGATCACCTGATGGCGCATATCCTGTGCGATCTCGCCGATTTCGGTGGCTTCCATGATTTCCATGCGCTGGCCGAAGATGGCCTTGCGCTGGTCGTTCATGACGTCATCAAATTTCAACAGCTGTTTGCGGATGTCGAAGTTGCGGCCTTCGACCTTGGCCTGTGCTTTCTCAAGCGATTTGTTGACCCAAGGGTGGGCGATGGCCTCGCCTTCCTTCATGCCGAGCGTCGAGAGCATCTTGTCCAGACGTTCGGACCCGAAAATGCGCATCAGGTCATCTTCGAGCGACAGGAAGAAGGAAGACCGGCCCGGGTCACCCTGACGGCCGGAACGGCCGCGAAGCTGGTTGTCGATGCGGCGGGATTCGTGGCGTTCGGTCGCGAGCACGAACAGACCGCCTGCGGCTTTTACCTCTTCCTCGGCCTTGTCATGTTCGGCCTCGATCTTGGAACGGATCGCATCTGCATCACCGTTTGGATCAGCCGCCAGAGCCTCCATTATCTGCATCTCGACATTGCCGCCGAGCTTAATGTCGGTGCCGCGGCCTGCCATATTGGTGGCGATGGTCACAGCGCCCAGCTTGCCCGCATTGGCGACGATTTCGGCCTCTTTCTCGTGCTGGCGGGCGTTCAAGACGTTGTGGGTCACGCCAGCTTTTGTCAGCAAATCCGACAGATATTCAGATTTCTCGATGGAGGTGGTGCCGACCAGCACGGGCTGCCCGGTTTCATGTGCTTTCTGGATTTCCTGAACGATGGCCGCGTATTTCTCTTCGGCGGTGCGGTAGATCGCGTCATGCTCATCAATCCGCGCGATGGGGCGGTTGGTGGGCACTTCCACGACGCCAAGACCATAGATTTCGGCGAATTCCTCAGCCTCGGTGGAGGCTGTCCCGGTCATGCCGGCCAGTTTCGAGTAGAGCCGGAAGTAGTTTTGGAAGGTGACCGAGGCAAGTGTCACATTCTCGGGCTGGATGTCGCAGCCTTCCTTGGCCTCGATAGCCTGATGCAGCCCGCCCGACAGGCGACGCCCTTGCATCATGCGGCCGGTGAACTCGTCAACCAGCATGACCTGGCCGTCGCGCACCATATAATCCTTGTCCTTGTGAAAGGCTTTATGGGCCTTCATCGCCTCTGTGACGTGATGGACGATGGTGGTGCTTTCGGGGTCATACAGGCTCTGTTCCGCCTCAAGAAGCCCCATTTGGTGCAGGCGTTCCTCGACAAACTCGTTGCCTTCGTCGGTGAAGGTCACCGCGCGGGTTTTCTCGTCCAGCTTGAAATGGTCATCCTGGATTTCGGGAATCAGCTTGTCGACCTGAAGATACAGATCGCTGCGATCCTCGGACGGGCCGGAGATGATCAGCGGCGTGCGCGCCTCGTCGATCAAGATGCTGTCCACCTCGTCGACAATCGCAAAGGCATGGCCACGCTGCGACATTTCCTCGAGCGAAGAGCGCATGTTGTCGCGCAGATAGTCAAAACCCAGCTCGTTATTGGTGGCGTAGGTCACGTCGGCCGCATAGGCGACCTTCTTTTCGTCGTCAGGCTGCTGCGGATAGACCGCGCCGGTGGTCAGGCCAAGCTGACTGTAGACATTGCCCATCCAGTCGGCGTCACGTTTCACCAGATATTCGTTGACGGTGACGATATGCACGCCCTTGCCCGCCAGCGCGTTCAAGTAGGCCGGGAAACAGGCCACGAGGGTTTTGCCCTCACCGGTTTTCATTTCCGAGATGTTGCCCTGATGCAGGAAGATGCCACCCATCAGCTGAGTGTCAAAAGCCCGCAGCCCAAGTGCCCGCTTGGCGGCCTCGCGGACATTGGCAAAGGCTTCGGGCAGCATATCATCCAGACTTTCGCCTTTCTGGGCCCGCGTCGCCATATCTTCGGTGCGTTGTTTGATCTGTTCGTCGGAGAGCTTTGCAAATTCCTCCTCCAGCGCGTTGATCTTGGCCACAAGCGGGCGCACAGCCTTGACCTTGCGGTCATTCGGCGTGCCGAAAACCTTTTTGGAGATCGTTCCCAGACCCAGCATATTTCTCTGCCTTACTGCGGCATGTCATTGCCGCTTAACATCATCGTGTGGAGGTTCGCCTTGCTCATTACGCGGCGGCACCATATCTCAACGCCCAAGACGAAGCTGTCCCAGACCTTCGGTGATGTAAGAGGCGGCAAGAATAGTGTCAACGGCGCGGGGGTTCGCGCCACCCAACAGGAGCCAAGTTTCATGGGCAAATTTTCTACACTTCTGCGTGCAACCGGCCTTGCTGTCAGCGTTGCGATGCCAGCCGCCGCGCAAGACGCCTCGACCGTTCTGGCGACGGTGAACGGCAAGGATATCACTTTGGGCCATGTGATTGCCCTGCAAGACAACCTGCCGGACCAATATCAGCAGCTCGAAGACGACGTCTTGTATAACGGCATTCTGGAGCAGCTGGTGCAGCAGACCGCATTGGCCGATGAGATGGCCAAAGACATGACCCTGGCGCTTGAGCTGGGTCTGGAGAATGAGCGCGGTGCGTTCCTGTCGAGCGAGTTCATTGCGCAAGCAGGGACTGCCGAGATTTCCGAGGACGCGCTGCAAGCCGCCTATGACGCGCGGTTTGCGAATGTCGAGCCGGAGCAGGAATTCAACGCCTCACATATCCTGGTCGAAGAGGAAGACACAGCCAAAGAGATCGTGCAGATGCTGGCAGATGGCGCGGATTTTGCGACACTTGCCAAAGAGAAATCCACCGGCCCGTCCGGGCCTCGTGGCGGCGAGCTGGGCTGGTTTGGCACAGGCCAGATGGTGCCGGAATTCGAGCAGGCGGTGATCGGACTGGAAGACGGTGCCATCTCAGAGCCGGTACAGACCCAGTTTGGCTGGCATGTCGTGAAACGCAATGACAGCCGCAACAAAGCAGCCCCGACCCTGGACGATGTGCGCGGCGAGCTGGAATCAGAGCTGAAATCCAAAGCCGTGGATGACGCAATGGCGCAGGTCACCGAAGCCGCAGACATCACCTATGTCGAAGTTGAGATTGATCCTGCGCTCATCCGCAATGTAGAGCTTCTGTCGAAATAAACCGACAGGAGCCATTTGGATGGCCGATCTTGCCCTTTCCCCTCTGGC
>CALFWN010000362.1 GCA_937928335.1 uncultured Litoreibacter sp.
GCCAGCAGCCCGTCGCCGGTTGTGGCATAATCCGTCATCACGATATGGCCCGATTGCTCGCCGCCCAGATTGAACCCCTGCTCCCGCATCGCCGAGACCACGTAACGGTCCCCCACATTGGTCCGTTCAAGCCGCAATCCTTGGGTCCTGAGGTGGCGCTCCAGCCCGAGATTGGACATCACGGTGGCCACCAGCGTATCGCCCTTCAGCTTGCCCCGCTCAGACCAGCGGCTTGCCAAAAGCGCCATAAGCTGGTCGCCATCAGCCACCTTCCCGGTCTCATCAAGAACCATCACCCGGTCGGCATCCCCGTCGAGGCAAATACCCACATGCGCCCCGTGATCAAGGATCGTTTCAGCGGCCAGAGCCGTATCGGTCGAGCCACAATTCTCGTTGATGTTGAACCCGTTGGGCGACACGCCAATAGGCACAACCTCCGCGCCCAGCTCATAGAGCACCTCGGGCGCGGCCTTGTAGCCCGCCCCATTGGCGCAATCGATCACCACTTTCAAACCATCCAGCCGCAGCCCATGCGGGAAGGTCGCCTTCACCCGCTCCACATAGCGGCCACGGGCATCATCAATCCGCTTTGCCCTGCCGATATTCTGAGGCTGCGCGGGCAGGATTTCGCCCTCCAGCAATTGCTCGATCTCGTGTTCCGCCTCATCGGACAGCTTGTAGCCATCCGGGCCAAAGAACTTGATCCCATTATCATAATGCGGGTTATGCGAGGCCGAGATCATGACCCCGAGATCAGCCCGCATCGACTGGGTCAGCAATCCAATGGCAGGCGTCGGCATTGGCCCGACCAGAAACACATTCATCCCCGTCGATGTCAGCCCGGCGGTCAGCGCATTTTCCAGCATATAGCCCGACAGGCGGGTGTCCTTGCCGATCACCACGCGGTGGTCATTGCCGTCCTGGCGAAAATACCGACCTGCCGCGGCCCCGAGCCGCAGCGCATGTTCTGCCGTCATCGGAAAGCTGTTCGCCCGCCCACGGACCCCATCCGTGCCGAAAATCTTGCGTGCCATGTTGTTATTCCTGCTCTTGGTTCAGCATCGCCTCCCACAGCGCGAAGGCCTGGGTGTGCTCTGCTATATCATGAGCGCGGATCATCTGAACAGCCTGCGACACCCCTTTTAACGCAACAGCGACAGAGCCCGCAGCCCGCTTGCCAGCCTCCGGCGCTTTGCCGATTGTGCCAATGAACCTTTTGCGGGAGACCCCCAGCAAAAGCGGACAGCCAAGCCCGTGAAACAATGACAGCCCGTTGATCAGGGCCAGATTATGGGCGGCGGTTTTCCCAAAGCCGATACCGGGGTCCAGAATGATCTGTGCACGCTCTATTCCGGCATCCAACGCGAGCTGAAGTCGTGCCTCAAGATAGTCGTACACATCCAGCAAGACATCTTCATAGCACGGACTTTCCTGCATCGTGCGAGGATCGCCCTGCGCGTGCATCAGACAGATCGGCGCACCTGTTTTCCGAGCAACATCAAGCATTTGCGGATCAAAGCTCATCGCCGAGACATCATTCAACAAATCTGCCCCCGCCACCAACGCCGCCTGGGCAACCTTTGATTTTCGCGTATCGATTGAGATCGGCACGGTGCTGTTGGCAGCCCGCAGCGCCTCTATCACCGGCACAGTGCGGGACACCTCCTCATCTGCCGGCACCAACACCGCGCCGGGTCGTGTGGACTCGCCGCCCACATCCAGCAGATGCGCCCCTTGTGCCACCATCTCCGCCGCATGGTCACAGGCCGCCTGCACCGTGTCGAACTTGCCCCCATCCGAAAAACTGTCAGGCGTGGTGTTGAGCACGCCCATCACCACAGGATGCTCGAATGTCAGCCCCGCCGGGGCCACCCGGCTCTCGGTGAGCCTGAGGCGCATTTCTTCAGGCAGAACCGAGGCAGGCCGCACCTGCGCGGCCCCATCCCTGCGCAATATCTCGACTTGATTAAACCAGATCCGCCGATGCCCCGCCAAAGGCAACGCGTCTGCGGGGCGCGCGGCATCGATTCGGGCAATGGGGCGAAAATAGGGGCTCATCCTTGCCGCGTCACGTCTCGGGAAGGCCGGTCCAGATCAGCATCTCCCTGGCGGAGAACTCTTCGCAGAACCACTGCGCCAGGGCATGTGCATCCACATCCGTCAGATCAGGTTTATCTGTGGCATCCAGCACGATTTTCGAGGGTGCCCAGACACTGATCTGGCCTTGTTTCATCGCCCATTCCAATTCGGTTCTGGTGCTGACCACGACGCATCGCGCATCCCTTGCGGCAAGCACCCAGGCCTGCTGCTCCAAGGCTAACAGATCGATGCGCCGCTGGGCTGCGGGGTGGCTTGCTTTCAGGCGTTCCGCCTCGTTCTGCCCCACGCAAAGGATCACCGGCGCACCCGCATCAATCAGCTGGTCCAACCGCTTCGACAGATCACGGCCGCGTACGGCAGCAGCCTCAAGCAGCACAACGACGGGCTGAATAACCTCAGGCTCCGCGGCCTCAGCCGTTTCATGGTCGCGCACAATCTCCACGCCCAGGGCGCCGGGGCCACGGTCCAGCTTTTCAATGCGGATGAACACACGCGCGGCACGTGGGTCAGCGAGAATATCCTCTGCAACACGCTCTGCGAGCGTTTCAAGCAGGTTCAGCCGCTCCGAGGCAAGCTCGCGGTCAATCGCATCCGTGATCGCATCATAGCTCAGGATACGGTCGACATCATCGTCCAGCCCATCAGGCAGCCGCACCTCGACAACCACGTTGAAACAGATGCGCTGCGTCGTCCCCCGCTCCGACTGAAACGCGCCGATCTCGACCTCGCGGATATGGTCGCGCAAAGAGATGCGGTCGCGCAGCTCACCACCGGTCGCCGCTGCCCGCTCGGACGGGTGGGCGAAAGCCAATTTGATCTCAGAAGTCATCAGACGCGTCTTTCAAAAGCTGCAAGCATGGTCTGAGTAGCAGGACAAGACGAAAGAAGCGCGGAGAAACCCGAACCCGGACGGCCCAAAAGCGAACGGGTCAGCTGGGTTTGTAGAACAGATGCACACCCAAACGGGCCGTGCGCTGGAATTTGCGCGCCCAACGCGGGTTAACGGCTGTTGTGTGATAAAATGTGGCCCCGCCCGAGAGAGTGCGTGGCGCGCCATCGAGCATCATACGCGCGACTTTGCCAACGCGCTTATATGCGCCCGGCTCGCGAATTCTCTCAGGATGCCCGTCGCAGGTATATGTGAACTGGCACGCATATTTGCGGCCTGTACCCTGACGGATCACGCCACAAACCGTGTTCGGGAAGCGCTTGGATTCCACGCGGTTCAAAATCACTTCAGCCACCGCGATCTGGCCTTTCAGCGACTCGCCACGCGCCTCGAAATAAAGCGCCTCGGCCAGACATTGCCATTGCGCCCCACCGGTTGCGGTCGGGCGTGCATTCAGCTCTTCCATACTGAGGGTCAGTTTACCTGCGCCCGCAGCACTCTCTCCCTGCACCTGCATGGCGATCTTGGCCGCACGGTCGCTGCGCAGCTGACCCTTGCGGGTGTTATCGGTGCGGATCATTCTCAGAAAGCTGTCGCTGACTACGCTGTCGCGCAACACTTCGAAATTCGGGTTGCCGGATGTCGTGGCAGCGCCTTGGATGGATTGATCGGCCTGCGCAACCATAGGCGCAAAAGTTAAAGCGCCGGCCAAGCTGGCGCAAAACAACACGGTCTTTACACTCATCAAGTTCTTCCCACCTTGTTCAATGCCGGCCCACACCGGCATATCGCAATCCCCCACGGGTGCGCATTCGTTCATTTACTCTGCAGCGGCGTATAGAGTTTCTAAAACTTTGCGTCCAGCGACCCGGCAAAACCTCGCCTATCGAGCACGCAACACCCTTACTTACAAAGCAAATTTTATTCAGGCACGTAGTTGGTGTCCTCGGGGAACTCCAGGCTGTTATCCACAGAGCGCGGTTCGCGAATCGCAAGATGGGCCGCTGCAAGCCGCGCTACCGGCACGCGGTACGGCGAGCAAGACACATAATCCAGACCCAGATCGCGGCAGAACGCGATACTGTCCGGGTCCCCGCCATGCTCACCACAAACCGACAACACAACCTTGGAGCGCACCGCCCGCCCCCGTTCGCTGGCCAAGGCCAGAAGCTCGCCGACACCGTCGCGATCAAGCGCATGGAACGGGTCTTCGGGGAAGACGCCCTTCTGCACATAATCAGACATGAACCGCCCCGCATCGTCGCGTGACAGACCATAGGTCATCTGCGTCAGGTCATTGGTCCCGAAACTCAAGAAGTTTGCATGGGTCGCAATATCGCCTGCACGCAAAGCCGCGCGGGGGGTCTCCACCATGACGCCAAGCCGGTAATCCAGCGTCTCGCCCGTGCGGGTCGTCACGTCAGCGGCAACCGCATCAATCCGCGATTTGACCAGCTCCACCTCCCGCTTGGCCGATACCAGAGGGATCATGATCTCGGGCACCACAACGGGATTATCCGGCGTGCGGGCCTGCAAGGCGGCTTCAAAAATGGCGCGGGCCTGCATGTCATAAATCTCGGGTACGGTGATCCCAAGACGCACGCCACGCATCCCCAGCATCGGGTTGAACTCTGTCAGCGCGTCAATGCGAACCTGCACTTCCTTGGCGCTCAACCCCATCGCTTCGGCCATCTCCTTGATGCCTTGGCGGCTTGAGGGCAGAAATTCGTGCAAGGGCGGATCAAACAGGCGCAGGCAAACCGGGCGATGTGCCATGATCGTGAAAATCTCTGCAAAATCATCACGTTGCATCGGCAAAAGACGCGCCAGAGCCGCCGCGCGGTCTTCGCTTTTCTGAGCAAAAATGGCTTCGCGCAATACCGTCAATCGGTCCTCGGCAAAGAACATGTGCTCGGTGCGGGTCAGCCCGATCCCCTCCGCCTCGAACATCCGCGCGACCGTGGCCTCGGG
>CALFWN010000363.1 GCA_937928335.1 uncultured Litoreibacter sp.
GGCCGAGCTGGGCGTCACAGGCCCGGCGGAGGATGGCCTGCTGCATCTGGGCCCGTGGCAGCCCTGCTTCGCGCTCGATCTGGAGGCCCATGACATGTCACACAGGGAAGGGAGCTGACCAATGGCTGATCTCAAACTTACCGATGTCGGCAAGAAATACGGCGGCACGGTCGAGGTGCTGAAAGACATCAATCTCGACATTCAGACCGGCGAGCTGATCGTTTTCGTGGGCCCTTCGGGCTGCGGCAAATCCACGCTGTTGCGGATGGTCGCGGGCCTTGAGAAGATCACCAGCGGTGAGCTGAGGATCGACGGCGAGGTGATGAATGATGTCCCTCCCGCCCAGCGCGGCATCGCGATGGTGTTCCAGTCCTACGCGCTCTATCCGCATATGACGGTCCGCGACAACATGGCCTTCGCGCTGAAGCTGGCCAAGAAAACGCCCGCCGAGATCGACGCCGCGATCAACCGCGCGGCATCGGTGTTGCAGCTGGAGGAATATCTCGACCGGCTGCCCAAGGCGCTGTCGGGCGGGCAGCGCCAACGCGTGGCCATCGGGCGCTCCATCGTGCGCGACCCCAAGGTCTATCTGTTCGACGAGCCGCTGTCGAACCTCGATGCCGGCCTGCGCGTCGCCACCCGCATCGAGATCGCGCAGCTGAAGGAATCCATGCCGAACTCCACGATGATCTACGTCACCCATGATCAGGTGGAGGCAATGACGCTGGCCTCCCGCATCGTGGTGCTCGACGCGCTGAAGGATAATGGCTACAGCCATTCCATCGCGCAGGTCGGCACCCCGCTGGAGCTTTACGAGACGCCCGAAAACGAGTTCGTGGCGCAGTTCATCGGCTCGCCTTCGATGAACCTGATGCCCGGCAAGATCGTCAGCACCGGCCCGGTGACCGGCGTGACGCTGGAGCATGGGGCAGGCACCATCATGGCCAATATCCCGACAGTGGATAGCGACAAGGGCCGCGCGGTCAATGTCGGCATCCGGCCCGAGGATATGGTCGAAACAACAGGCGCGGACTACGCCTTCAGCGGCGCATTGGAGGTGACCGAGCGGCTGGGCGAGGTGACGCAATTCTATTTCAAACCCGTGAGCCCCGGTGCCTCGCCCGTTATCGCCAAGCTCGCAGGCATCCACAAAGGCACGCGCGGCACCACCATGACCATGACCGCCGACCCCGCCAAACTGCACCTCTTCGCCGACGGCACGTCGCTGCTGTATCGGTAGCTCACCCTTGCCAAAACTGTCCTGTTCCGCCGCAATTTGCAGGTGGCAAATATGCGCCAACCAGTGAGCGACGCTTCATTTGACCGCAATTTTGCCATGAAAATGCTTTGGTTGCGTGGAGTTCTCGCGTTAGCCGTCAATTTTACGGCCTTTGATTGAATGGAATTACACAGTGGCGCTCCTGTCATAGGGCGCAGAGGGTTTATCGATGCTTAAAAGAACGATGATGACCGCGGCTTTGGCCGCGTGTTTGGCGTCCAATGCAGGCGCGGCCACATTGAACGCGGTTTTTGAAACGGACCCCTTTCTCGAACTGCGTGAGGTCTCCGAAAATATCAACGACGTTATTTCGCTGACTGCAACAGATCTTGCAGGCGGCGGCGTCGAGTTGGTTCTGACCGCCAATAACACCTCCGAAGGCTTCGGCTCTTTTTACATAGCAGGCTTCGACCCGTCAGATTTTGTCAGCACCCAAGGTAGATTGGTTGAACCGTCAGAATTCAATAGCTACCGTCTGGAACTGGGTGCGGGCACGGTTTTTGGCCGGGCTGATTTAGGGCAGGACGATATGCCAACCTTCTTCAACAGTGGGTCAATCAGTTTCTTCACGCAGCCCGGATCTGCTTTCACAACGGATGATTTCCTCACAGCTTCAATCGGGGCGATCTCCGTCGTTCCTGAATTTCCCGGCTCACTCGGCGCTGCATATCGAGGCAACTTCGTCACCGACGTCTCAACGATACCACTCCCCGCCTCCTTGCCGCTTCTGGCGGGCGCGTTGCTGGGAGCAGGGTGGCTGGGCCGCCGGTCCAGGAAAACGACCTGACAATTTGCAATTGGTGCGTTGCCCCAAACAGTGCCTTTTACTTAGGGCTCTGCCCCAAACAGGGTCTTTTACTTGGGGCTCTGCCCCAAACCCCGAGATATTTCCAAACATGGAAAGATGAGGGAAAAGGGCTGGACTGTTAGCGCTAACAGGCATAGATGGGCGGGAACGCAGGAGAAGCCACATGTCCCTTGACCCACGCATCGAAGACGTCACCGCCCGGATCATCAAACGCTCGGCGCAGAGCCGCGCAACCTATCTGTCTCGTATGGCGCAGGCGGCTGAGGAAGGTCCGCGCCGGGGGCATCTGACCTGCGGCAACCAGGCCCATGCCTATGCCGCAATGGCCGGTGACAAGGACGCGTTGGTGGCCGAACAGGCGCCCAATCTGGGGATCGTGACCAGCTATAATGATATGCTGTCGGCGCATCAGCCTTTTGAAACCTATCCGCAAAAGATCAAGGCTGCGGCGCGGGCGGCGGGGGGCACGGCGCAGGTGGCGGGTGGTGTGCCGGCCATGTGCGACGGGGTCACGCAAGGTCAGGTCGGCATGGAGCTGAGCCTGTTTTCGCGCGACGTTATCGCGCTGTCGGCTGGTGTGGCACTCAGCCACAACACATTTGATGCAGCCGTTTATCTGGGCGTCTGCGACAAGATCGTGCCGGGCCTGATCATCGCGGCGGCCACCTTTGGCTACCTGCCGGGCGTGTTCATCCCCGCAGGGCCGATGGCGTCGGGCATCCCAAATGACGAGAAAACCGCGGTGCGCAAACGCTTTGCCAAGGGCGAATGCGACCGTGCAGAGCTGATGGCCGCCGAGATGGCGTCTTATCACAGCCCCGGCACCTGCACCTTTTACGGCACCGCCAATACCAACCAGATGCTGATGGAGTTCATGGGGCTGCACCTGCCCGGCGCCAGCTTCGTCAACCCCGGCTCTGACATGCGCGACGCGCTGACCGATGCAGCCGCCAAACGCGCGTTGCAGATCACCAGGCTGGGCAATGAGTACCGCCCGATCTGCGACATTCTCGACGAGCGGACTTTCGTCAACGGGCTGGTCGGGCTGATGGCCACCGGCGGGTCGACCAACCTGATCATCCACATCATTGCGATGGCACGCGCCGCGGGCGTGCAGCTGGATTTGCAGGACCTTTCCGACATCTCGGATGCGACACCCCTGATGGCGCGGGTCTACCCCAACGGGCTGGCCGATGTGAACCATTTCCATGCCGCAGGCGGGCTGGGCTACATGATCGGGGAGCTGTTGAGCTCGGGCCATCTGCACCCCGACACGATGACGGTGCATGGCAACGGGTTGCAGGATTATCACGCAGAGCCGCAGCTGAAAGGTGGCCGCCTGTCATGGGCCAAAGGGGCCACCAAATCCGAGAATGAGAAAATCCTGCGCCCCGTGACCCGGCCCTTCTGCGACGATGGCGGACTGAAACAGCTCAGCGGCAATCTGGGCCGCGCGGTGATCAAGACCTCCGCCGTGGACGCGGATCGCCATATCATCGAGGCCCCCGCGCGGGTTTTCTCGGGGCAGGCGGAGGTCAAAGAGGCCTGGCGCGCCCATAAGCTGGACCGTGACTGCGTCATTGTGGTGCGCTTCCAGGGGCCCAAGGCCAACGGGATGCCGGAACTGCACGGGCTGACACCCACGCTGTCGGTGCTGCAGGATCGCGGCTTCAACGTGGCGCTGGTCACCGATGGCCGCATGTCGGGCGCGTCGGGCAAAGTGCCTGCCGCAATCCATGTCTCGCCCGAGGCGCTGGATGGCGGGCTGATCTCGAAAATTCAGGATGGCGATATCATCCGGCTCGATGCGGTCAATGGCACGCTTGAGGTGCTGACCGAGGGTGTCGCGGAGCGCGTGGCCGCCACGCCCGATCTCAGCGACAATGGCCACGGTATCGGCCGCGAGCTGTTCGAGAACTTCCGTGCCTCCGTAGGCAGCGCGGATCGCGGGGCGGCGGTGGTGGTCTAGCGGCCTCCATCGGTTTACACAGCGCCCACGGCCCCCCTATCATTGCTTCAAAAATACCTCCGCCGGAGGCTCCGACCCCACAAGAAGGACAGACCCCTATGATCGCGCTCGCTGCCAGCCAGAAGGCCTTTGATATCTGCAACCTGGCGCCGATCGTGCCCGTGCTGGTGGTCGAGGACCCGGCCCATGCGGCCCCTTTGGCCGGCGCGCTGGTGGCTGGCGGGCTGCCCGCGCTTGAGGTGACGCTGCGCACGCCCGCAGCGCTCGAGGTGATCTCGGAGATGGCCCGGGTCGCGGGCGGCGTTGTCGGGGCAGGCACTTTGCTGACGCCCGATGACGTGCTGGCCGCCAAAGAGGCGGGCGCCGGTTTCGGCGTGTCGCCCGGTGCCACGGACCGGCTGCTTGATGCCTGCGAGGCCAATGATCTGCCGCTTCTGCCCGGTGCCGCCACCGCGTCCGAGGCGATGCTGTTGCTGGAGCGCGGCTATTCCATGCTGAAGTTTTTCCCCGCCGAGGCCTCTGGCGGGGCGCCCGCGCTCAAAGCCATCGGCGCGCCGATCCCGCAGATCAAATTCTGCCCCACAGGTGGCGTGTCGATGAAAAATGCGCGCGATTATCTCGCCCTGCCCAATGTTGTCTGCGCGGGTGGCTCCTGGGTGGCGCCCAAAGACAGGATGGTCGCGGGCGACTGGGAGGCAATCGAGGCGCTGGCCCGCGAGGCCGCGCAGCTCCCGCGATAGGCCACAGGGTTGGGCGCAAGGGGGGTGATAGATATCACTACCGGCGCGGCGCGGGCACTCCAGGATCGGGGGCAGGGGCGGCTGAAGGTCCCAAGGCACAACAGACCCAGAGCGGCAAAATCCGGGCGCGTTGACCGGCAGGCAGGATCAGATTGACCTGCGCTCGTTTGGCGTTAACTCTAGGGTGTTGATTCACAATAATTATGACCTCTGGGAGACCTGAATGCCAACTTTCACACCAAAATTTACCACTTTCGCAAGATGCGCCACCATTGCCGGGCTTATTGCAGTCCCGGCAACATTTGCCAGCGCCGGGGACAAGGCCGAAGTGGGCGATGATGTCATTGCGGCGCAGCGCGCGGCACTGGCTACCAATACGGATGGCAAAGGGTTTGGCCCGCAGGCGCCGCGCGATCTGACATCTGCTGTCGGTGAGAACCAGCGCAGCTTCAATGACGCGCCCGCCCATACAGAGATGAACCTGTGCAACATCCATTTCCACGAAGGGGCGGAGCATCGCGGCGGCAGCTTCACCACCTATCTGGGCAATGGTGACGGCAAGGGCTACGGCACCGGGTTTGGCTATGACGGCACCTTGACAGAGGCCGAGCTTGCGCCGCTCGATGCTCCCGTCGGGTCCGGCGAGAAAGGCCTGCTTGAGCCGGGCATGACAATCGAGGTGCATTACGTGCATACCACCGCGCAGGTGACGCCGGGGCCGACGCTCGGGGCCTGCCTGTCAGAGGCGCTGGTCAACCCGCAGCTGCGGGTGGAGACGCAGGTGATGGTGCTGGTGAATGATGCGGCCGCGATGGATTTCGTGCAGCTCGCCTCTGTCGAGGAGGTCGGCGGCTACTGGCAGGCACCCAACCTGCCCAGCGATACCGGCACGCCGGTTGCCTATGACGGCTCCACCACCGGGCCAAGCTATAACGAGGCGGGCTCGCCCTTGCAGGTCAGCTGGTCGGTGCGTCCCGATGTGGTGAAGGTCGATATCAACTCTGTCGCGGCCTGGTATGCGGATAATATCTTTGACGAAAACCACGCCCACGGCGTGCGCAACCTGGTGATGAACCCGGCGCTGCTGTCGCCGTTCAACTAAACCGCCATGCGAGAATGCGAGAGGCCCCGCCATGCTGCGGGGCCTTTTTACGTTGTGCGGCAAAAAGCTACGGCCTCGTCACGAAGGCCTGGACGGCGCCCTGCGGCCTAGCCCAGATGGATCGTGAACCGCTTGCGGATTGCCTGATCCAGCACCGGGTCAAACGTGGCGGGGGCGGGGCGGGCCAGCATCTCTTCCTTGCGCGCGGTGGCCTTGTCCAGCAGGTCGGGCTTGCCGATCTCGGCCCATTCCTTGGGCGAGCTGCGGTCGCCCAGCGCGGGGTAGACGTAGTTCTTCTCCATCAGGCTCAGCGTCTGCGCGGTGCCCAGATAATGCCCCGGTCCGGGGCCGCCATCGGGGCCAATGCAGGTGGCGCGGATCTCTTCCAGCCCCAGCGTGTCGTCGGTGATCTCGATGCCGCGCACGCAGCGCTGGGCCTGCCCGATCAGGTCGTCGCCAAGGATCAGCGATTCGTGGCAGAACCCCAGCAGGGAGGCGTGCATCCCCGCCGCCTCATAGACCATGTTCAGGCCCGACAGCCCGGCCATCACGTTGGAACACATCTGCTCCCAGCCCGCCTGCATGTCGGGCAGCTTGGCGTCAGACGCACCTGCCGCAGCCCCACCGGGCAGCCCGTAAAACTGGTGCATCTGGGCGCAGCCCGCTGTCAGCAAGGCCTGCTCGCCCGAGCCCACCGACATTGCGCCCGTGCGCAGATCCAGACCAAAGGGCCAGGTGCCGAACACCGCCGGGTGGCCGGGCTTGACGGCGTTCACATAGACGATCCCGGCCAGACATTCGGCCACGGCCTGCACGATCGCGCCTGCAATCGTGGGCGGCGCGGTCGCGCCTGCCATGCCTGCGCTCAGCAGCAGGATCGGCATCCCCGCCTTGATACATTCCTCCATCACCAGACAGGCATCGGTGGCAAATTTCATCGGCGGGACCACGAAGCAATTTGTGTTGGACACAAAGGGCCGCTCCCGCCATTTGTCCTCGCCGCCCGCGATCATATGCAGCATCTCGATACAGTCAGGCACAAAGCGCGCCTCGGTAAAGGAGGTGCCCACATGTTTCGCCGTGCCGCTGGTGCAGGCATAGACGGTGTTGAGATCCATCAATGCGTTGTCGGTGATGTCGCGGCACACCATCGGGCGTTGCAGAAAGTGGATATTGTCCAGCTGGTCGGCAATGCGGGCCGCGTCAAACAGGTCCTGCACCGTGCTGTCGCGGTAGTCGCGCCCATGCACATCGACCATATGCACCGCCGCGCCCGCCGTGCCGTAATGCACGCGGGTCCCTGACAGGTCCATGTCATGTGCGGGTTTGCGGCCATGAAGCGTGATGTTGCGGGCGGCCTTGGCCAGCATGTCCTCGACCAGCGCCCGCGGGAAGCGCAGCCGGCCATCTGCGCCCTGCACCGCGCCTGCGCGGGTCATGATCTCGATCCCCGAGGGCGGCGCATCGACCAGCCCGATCTCTTCCAATGCGCTCAGCGCGGTGTCATGTATGCGGGCGATCTCGGCGTCACTCAGGGGCTTGTAAAGCCCGCCCGTCATGCCGGGCCGGATGGAGCGCTGGTCTTCGGTCGGAGGGGCTGCGCGCAGCGCATGACGCGCGGCACGGCCGCCTGAGCGGCGGGAGGAAGGGGGCGGGATCTGTTCTGTCATATCGGGGCTCTTGGGAT
>CALFWN010000364.1 GCA_937928335.1 uncultured Litoreibacter sp.
AAAGATAAAATTGAACACCGGCCCCGCCGCCACGGTGGCGGAGCGGCGCCAGAGGGCGGCGCCGTGCATGGTGCGTTTCAGCTCTGCCTCGGACAGGGTGCCGATGGCCTCCCCGTCCTTGCCAGACGCCGCATCCGCATCGCCCAGAAACTTGACATAGCCGCCAAAGGGCAAGGCCGCGACCTGCCATTTCGTGCCATACCTGTCGACGCGGGAATAGAGCACCGGGCCGAACCCCAAAGAGAACACTTCCGCATGGATGCCGCACCAGCGGCCGACGATGTAATGGCCGTATTCATGGATTGCCACGATCACCGAAAGGGCCACGACGAAGAACAAAAGCACCCAGCCGACGCCGCCCGCAGCGGAGATCAAACCTGCAAAATCCATATACCCTTGCCCTTTACTCGTGCCTTACCGTGCCGCGACCTGCGTCGCGATGTGGCTTGCGGCAGTCTTACGTGCCAGATGGTCCGCGGCCAAGACACAGTCAAGGGTCAACGGCTTTGATGTGACAATCTCACCCGAAAGTGTCGAGAGCGTGGCCTCGACCAGTTCGGCCATTTGTGTGAACCCGATCCGGCCTGCGATGAACGCATCCAGCGCGGCCTCCTTGGCTGCGTTGAACACCGCACCCGCCAGACCGCGGGCCTCCATCACCTCATGGGCCAGCCGCAGCGCGGGGAAGCGGTCGGGATCTGCGGCGCGGAAATTCAGCTGGGCGATGTGGGACAGGTCCAGCCGGTCAACCGGCACATGGCCGCGATCCGGCCAATGCAGCGCATAGCCAATGGCGTGGCGCATATCCGGCGGCCCCAGATGCGCCATCAGCGCCCCGTCGGTGAAGCCCACCAGCGCGTGGATCAGGCTTTCGGGATGGATCACGGCCTCGATCTGGTCGGGGCGAACGCCGAAAAACTCGCGGGTCTCGATCAGCTCCATCGCCTTGTTGAACAACGTGGCGCTGTCAATGGTGATGCGCTGCCCCATATCCCAGTTGGGATGGGTGCAGGCGTCGCTCAATGTGGCCTTGTGCAGCGTCTCTGCCGGCCAGTCGCGCAGCGCGCCGCCCGAGGCGGTGATGATGATCCGCTCGACGGTGGCGATATCCTCGCCCACCAAGGCCTGAAAAATCGCGGAATGCTCGCTATCGACCGGCAATATCGTGGCCCCATGTGTTTTGGCCTCCGACAAAAGCAGCGGCCCGGCGGTTACCAGCGATTCCTTGTTGGCCAGCGCCAGCACCTTGCCCTGTTTCAGCGCCTCCAGCCCCGGCACGAGCCCTGCCGCCCCGACAATTGCCGACATGGTCCAGTCGGCGGGCCTGTGCGCGGCCTCCTTGATGGCCTGCGGCCCGGCGGCAACCTCGATACCCGTGCCTGCAAGCGCCTCGCTCAAGGGGCCGTAGCACGCATCATAGGCGGTCACGGCGAGACCGGCTTTCAGGGCGACGGCCTGCTCCGCCAGCAGCGCCACGTTGCGCCCGCCGGTCAGCGCGACCACGTCATAGGCCTCGGGCGCGCGGGCGATCAGGTCAACGGTGTTGACCCCGATGGAGCCTGTTGCGCCAAAGATGGTGACCCGGCGCATCTTCAGAACAGGACGGAGGGCACGGGCGGGAAGTCGACAATCTGCTCGATCATCAACAAAAAGACCGAGGCCCCCAGCATCCCGTCAAAGCGGTCAAACACGCCGCCATGTCCGGGGATCAGGTTCGAGCTGTCTTTCACGCCCATCTTCCGCTTCATCGCGCTTTCGGCAATGTCGCCCATCTGCGAGGCCATCGAGATCGCGATGGAAATGCCCACAACCTCGGCCCCCACGCCCGGCTGCGCCATGAAGATCAGCCCGACCACGCCCGCGCCAACCCAGCCCGCCACGGTGCCGGACCATGTTTTCTTGGGGCTGACACGCGGCCAGAATTTCGGCCCGCCCAGAAAGCGCCCGGCGAAATAGCCCGCCACATCGGTCACGATGACCACAAGCGCCAGCCACAACATCCAGGTGAAGCCGAAATCGACGCGCTGCACGGCCAGCCCGTAGGCGGCCATGATGATCAGCGCGGTGAAAATCATGTAAAGCGTGCGGTTGCGCGGCAACAGCGCGATACCCGCAATCGAGGGCAGCAAGATGAAAGGCAGCCCCACGCCCAGCGGCAAGAGCCGCGCGGCCAGAAAGGCCACGCCCGCGCCGATGCCAAGCATCAAGGCGCGCCTCGGCCCGCCGCCCAGCATCCCCACCAGCTCCCAGACCAGAACGCCCGTCAGGATGCAGCACAAGGCCAGAAACGCCGCGCCGCCCAGCCAGACACAGACCAGCCCCACCACGGCAATCACCGCGCCCGAGGCCATACGGACCCACAGGTCGGAAAACTTCTCCGCTTGCAGGCTCATCAGGCCTTCACGGCGCCAAAGCGGCGGTCACGCCCGGCAAACCGGCTGACCACGGCCTCGAACACATCAGGCGTGAAATCGGGCCAATGCGTGTCGATAAATTCATATTCCGCATAGGCCGATTGCCACAGAAGGAAGTTCGAAATCCGCGCCTCCCCGGAGGTGCGGATCACCAGATCGGGGTCCGGCAACATGCAGGTGTCCAGAAAAGACGCCAGCACCTCGGAATTCACCTGCTCGGGTTGCAGACGTTTCTCGGCGATCTCGACCGCGAGGCGCTGCGTGGCGCGTGTCACCTCGTCGCGCGCGCCGTAATTCAGCGCGATGGTGAGATGCGTGGAGTCGTTATTCTCCGTCAGCTTTTCCAGGTAATCCATCAGCTTTTGCAGCTTGGTGTCCAGCTTCTCGCGCTCGCCGATAAAGCGGACGCGGGTGCCCAGACGGTGCAGGTAATTGGCCTCCCGCTGGATATAACGGCGAAACAGCGCCATGAGCCCCGCCACTTCCGACTGGGTGCGTTTCCAGTTCTCCGTCGAGAAGGCAAAGATGGTCAGGTATTTCACGCCCAGCGAGGGGCAGGTTTCCACCGCCTGACGGACCCGCTTGGCGCCGGCCTGATGCCCGAAAAGCCGGGGCCGGCCGCGTTGCGTGGCCCAACGGCCATTGCCGTCCATGATAATCGCCACATGATTGGGGCCGTCTGGGTGGATTGGTGTCACTGTCATTTTGGAAATCCCTGCGTCTCAAAAAGCAAAAGCCGCGCCCATCATAGGGCTGCGGCAATTGATGATGTTTTAAACTTGCATGATCTCTTCTTGTTTGGCGTCCAGCGCCGCGTCGATGGCCTTGATCTGGGCGTCGATCATATCCTGCACCTCGCCCTGCCAGAGCTTCTCGTCATCCTCCGACATCCCGTCGGCCTTGGCCTTCTTGATCTGGTCCATCGCGTCGCGGCGGATGTTGCGCACGGAGACGCGGGCGTTTTCCGCGTAGGAGCCTGCCACCTTGGTCAGCTCGCGGCGGCGCTCCTCGTTCAATTCGGGAATAGGCAGCATGATGATCGTGCCGTTGAGCTGCGGGTTGATGCCCAGCCCGCTTTCGCGGATCGCTTTCTCGACCTTGCCGACAAGCCCCTTGTCCCAGACATTGATCGTCACCATGCGCGGCTCAGGCACATTGACGGTGCCCACCTGGTTGATCGGGGTCATCGAGCCATATGCGTCCACCATGACCGGCTCCAGCATCGAGCCCGAGGCCCGGCCCGTCCGCAGCGAGGCAAATTCGGTGCGCAGGCTGTTCATCGCGCCGTCCATACGGCGTTGAATATCGTCGGTATCTAGCATGAAGTCGTCTGACATGGCTGTCCTGTGCGTGTTTTTATTTATGTTGCGAGCGGTTTAAAGCATCAATGCGGCCAAGGGAAGAACGCTTTGTGGCAGCCCCTTGGCATCGCAAGCGCCGCCCGCAGGCAAATGCCGCCACCCGACCGCGCCCAGTCACGGCGGCTCAGTCCTGAACGATGGTGTAGGTACCCTTGCCCGCCAGAATGCCTTTGAACCCGCCCGGCTCGTCGAGCGAGAACACGATGATCGGCAGGTTGTTGTCCCGCGCCAGAGCAATGGCGGAGGCGTCCATCACACCCAGCCGTTTTTGCAGCACATCATCAAAACTGACCGTGTCATAGCGCACCGCGTCACTATGTTTGACCGGGTCCTTGTCATAGACGCCGTCAACCTTGGTGCCTTTGAAAATCGCCTCGCAGGACATCTCGTTGGCCCGCAATGTCGCGGCGGTATCCGTGGTGAAATAGGGGTTGCCCGTGCCAGCGGCAAAAATGCAGACCC
Organism: uncultured Litoreibacter sp.; assembly: GCA_937928335.1. Classification (GTDB taxonomy): domain Bacteria; phylum Pseudomonadota; class Alphaproteobacteria; order Rhodobacterales; family Rhodobacteraceae; genus Litoreibacter. The sequence continues at coordinate 4,238 of CALFWN010000364.1, forward strand.
GCTTTTTCTCAAGGTGGCGCACGGCGCGGCGGCGGATATAGGGTTCAGCCACCTCATTCATGGTGATGGCCGAGATTACCCGTGTATGAATGCCCAAAGCCTCCAGCGCGCCCTGCATCGCAAGCGCGTTCATCACGGTGGCCAGCATCCCCATGTAATCCGCCGTGGTCCGCTCCATCCCCTGCGCCGAGCCTTGCAGCCCGCGGAAAATATTGCCGCCGCCGATCACCATGCAGATCTCGACGCCCATCTCGTGGACGGTCTGAACCTCGCGCGCGATCCGCTCCACGGTGGGCGGATGCAGCCCGAACCCCTGATCCCCCATCAGCGCCTCGCCCGAGATTTTCAGAAGAACGCGTTTATAGGTGGTGTCGGGGGCGGTGCTGCTCATTATCGGGCCTCTTGGTTGGCTGCTTGCAAATCTGTGGCAAAATGTCGGAAAACCGGGGCAGTTACAACGCCCAACTTGCCCTCACGCGCAACTTCCCGCCGCTCTCAGGACCGCCATGCAAAAATTGCTCTCCCGCATTGTGCCGGACATTGATCCGCATCGGCCCGTGCTCATCGCCGGGCCCACCGCGTCGGGCAAGTCGGCGCTGGCGCTGGCCATCGCGCAGGCTCAGGGCGGCATTGTGGTTAATGCCGATGCGTTGCAGGTGTTTGACTGCTGGCAGCTGCTCTCGGCCCGGCCGGACGCGGATGAGCTTGCCCAGGCGCCGCACGCGCTTTACGGCCATGTGCCTTACACGGCGCCCTATTCCACCGGGACATGGCTGCGCGAGGTGACGCCCTATCTGGGCCGCACGCGCCCTATTATTGTGGGCGGCACCGGGCTGAATTTCACGGCCCTCACAGAAGGCCTCGCCGATATCCCGCCCACGCCCGATGCGGTCCGCGCCAAGGCCAACGCCCTGCCCCATGCAGAGAAACTGGCAGCCCTTGACCCAGACACCTGCGCCCGCATCGACACGGCCAACCCGGCCCGCGTGCAACGCGCCTGGGAGGTGCTTGAGGCCACCGGGCGCTCTATCGCTGCGTGGCAGGATGAGACCCCGCCGCCGCTTTTGCCCATAGGCGAGGCCACGGCGCTGGTGCTGAATGCGGGCAAAGACTGGCTCAATGATCGCATCACCCGCCGCTTTGACCAGATGCTGGAGCGCGGCGCGCTTGACGAGGTGCGCGCCCTGCAAGGGGATTGGGACCCAGACAGGCCCTCGGCCAAAGCCATTGGCGCGCCAGAGCTGATGGCGCATCTTGGCGGCGAATTGACGCTTACGCAGGCAAGAGAGCGTTCCATAATCGCGTCGCGTCAATATGCTAAGCGGCAACGCACCTGGTTCAGGGCGCGTATGAAATCCTGGCACCAAATTGATGTGGAAGATCCATAAGATTGACGTTTTTCAACCTTTGACTCGAATCGAACAGAGGATTAGCCCTAATGTCTGACCAATTCGAACCCTTAGACCGTGAAGAGCTTGCTGCCGCTATGCCATTGAAACGCTTGCCATTTGTCGAAACCATCGGGGCTTTGCAACGCCGCGAGACGTGGAAATCCGACGCGGCGCGCTCGCTTGATCACCCGGTTTTGTTCTGGATCACGCGCGGTCAGGGCCGCTTCATGGTCGATTGCCGCCTGCGCGGCGTGGGGCCAAACACAGCGATCTACATCCCGCGCAACACGCTGTTCAGCTACGACATGTTCGCCCAGCCGCAGGGCATGGTGCTGTCGCTGCCCAATGACGAGAATGCAGGCTTCCCGCGCCGCCCGGCGCTGGTGCGGGCAAGCTCCGTGCAGTCACAGGCAGAGCTTGGCGGGCTGATCGACGCGCTGGGCCGGGAGCTGGCGGAGCTGCGCACAGGCCAGCGCCGCGCGGTGCAGGCGCATGTGATGATGATTGCAGTGTGGCTCGACCGGCTGCTGTCGGATCAACCGATGGAGCAGCTGGGAAAATCCGAGCAGCTCCTGTCACGGTTCAGCCATGTCGTGGCCATCGGCCATCACGAGGGCAAATCTGTGGGGGAATTCGCCTCCGAACTGCAGGTCACGCCCACCCACCTGACCCGGCTCACGCAGGGTTCTGTCGGCAAGCCCGCCTCGACGCTGCTCAATGAGCGGATCATCAACGCCGCCTGCGAGGCGCTGGTGCATACCAACCAGCCGATCAAGGCGATCTCGGAGCGGCTGGGCTTTTCTTCGCCGGCCTATTTCACACGCGCCTTTCTGGCCCAGACCGGCCAGAACCCGACAGCGTTCCGCAAGTCGCGGCGCTGACAAGCCTTCCCCTACGTCAAGCCGCCATGTCGCTGGTTGACATCAATAATGTCGCAAAAAGACCGATTATCGGCGGTTCCAGCCGTTGACCTCCCGTGCGAATTGAGGCGGAATAACCGCTCACGTTTACAGAGCTGTAAACAAGGGGAATGAGGGACATATACACAAGACGGGCGACAGGGGCGGAGCTGTGATTTGTATCTGCCCGGATGACCCGCTACCCTATCTTCTCTAGATTTCGTCAATGTCCAACAGGGAGAAAGACATGACAACGAAAACGCTGACCGGAGCGCCAGTGCACTCCGCCGCAGAAATGTATGCTCAGGAATATAAGGCGGGCCATATGGACCGCCGCGAATTTATGTCCCGCGCGACCATGCTGGGCGTCACCTCCGCCGGTGCCTATGCGCTGATCGGTGGCACCAGGCCCGCAATGGCAGACGGCCACGCCCAGCAGGGCGGCACCGTGCGCATGGAAATGGAAGTCCGCGCGCTGAAAGACCCGCGCACCTATGACTGGACCCAGATGGCCACGGTCACCGCGGGCTGGCTGGAATATCTGGTCGAGTATAATTCCGACGGCTCGTTCGAGCCGATGTTGCTGGAATCCTGGGAAGTCAACGAGGATGCCACCAAATACACGCTGAACGTGCGTCAGGGCGTCAAATGGAATGACGGCTCCGACTTCACCGCCGAGGATGTTGCGCGCAATATCGAAGGCTGGTGCGAGAAGGACGTGGAAGGCAACTCGATGGCTGGCCGTTTCGCCGTGCTGATCGGCGAAGACAACAAGGCGCTGCCCGGCGCGGTCGAGGTCACAGGCCCGCATACCGTCGTGCTGAACCTGCCTGCCCCCGACATCACGCTGGTCGCAGGCATGGCCGACTACCCTGCCGCCATCCTGCCCGCGGGCTTCAACGGCGACGACATGCTGAGCAACCAGCTCGGCACCGGCCCCTATCTCAACGAAAGCCATGAGGTCGGCGTCAAATCCGTTCTGGTCCGCAACGAGGGCCATGACTGGTGGGGCTATGCCGCTGGCAAAGGCGCGTTCCTGGACCGCATCGAGTTCATCGACTACGGCACCGACCCGGCCGCCCATCTGGCCGCCTATGAGGCCGACGAGATCGACATGAACTGGGAAAGCCAGGGCGAGTTTATCGAAGTGATGACCAGCCTCGGGCTTTCGCATTCCGAAGTCACCTCCGGTGCCACTTTGGTCATCCGGCCAAACCAGCTGGCCGAAGTGGATGGCAAGCGCCCCTATGAGGACAAGCGCGTCCGTCAGGCGCTGGCAATGGCCTGCGACAACGCAGTGCTGCTCGAGCTGGGTCTGGCCGGGATCGGCGAGACTGCCGATAACTGCCATGTGGGCCCGGTTCACCCCGAGCATAATGCAGATGTCACCCGTATCCCTTACGATCCCGCTGGCGCCAAGGCGCTGATGGAAGAGGCAGGCATGGGCGATTATGAGCATGAGCTGATCTCCATCGATGGCGGCTACCGCATGGACACGACCGACGCCGTGGCAGCCCAGCTGCGCGACGCGGGCATCAACGTCAAGCGGACCATCATGCCGGGCTCGACCTTCTGGAATGACTGGTCGAAATACCCGTTCTCCTCGACCAACTGGAACCACCGCCCGCTGGGCACGCAGGTTCTGTCGCTGGCCTACCGTTCCGGCGAGGCGTGGAACGAGTTTGGCTGGGAAAATGCCGAGTTCGACGCATTGCTGGCAGAGGCCAACTCCATCGCGGATGTGGAAGCACGCCGCGAGGTGATGGGCAAGCTGCAGGGCATGGTCATCGACGAAGGCGTCACGATCCAGCCTTACTGGCGCAAGATCTCGCGTCACCACAAGGACAACCTGATCGGCGTCGATATGCACATCGCGTATCTGCCGCAAATCTATAAATGGGCCTTCAAAGCCTAAGTTGTAGACATGAAACGGGGCCGCCTCTGCACTGAGGCGGCCCTTTTCAGCTTCCCCGCCAGGCCGCATGAAGGCCCTCGCCAAAATGGGTCAGGCCGGTTCGGGGCAACCGCACTAACAGGGAATTCCCATGGGACTGTTTCTCCTCCGGCGTGTCGGGGTGATGCTGCTGACGGCTTTGTGCCTGACCTTCATCGTCTACTTCATGACGACCCTCTACCCGAACCTCGAAAAGCTGGCCAAAACCCAAGGCAATTTCCGCATGTCGGACGAGGCCGTGGCCAGCTATCTGGATCGCGAGGGCTATCTGGAGCCGGTCGTCAAGGGTTACGGCCAATGGCTGGGCGTGCTGCCGGGCCACACATTTACCGACGAGGATGGCACCGTCACGGGCCGCTGTATCGCGCCGGGCGCGGAGGCTGCCAGCGCGCCAAGCTATTGTGGCGTGCTGCAAGGCGACTGGGGCTGGTCGGTGACCTTCAAGGATGACGCAGGCGGCATCATCGCCAAACGGCTGGGCCTCACGGCCTGGCTGACGCTCGCGGCCTTCGCGGTGATGATCCCCGTCGCCCTCATCATCGGCATTCTGGCCGGTATGCGGGAGGGCTCGCGCATGGACCGGTCGCTGTCGACCTTTGCCATCGCCTCATCCGCCACGCCCGAATATGTGTCAGGTGTGATCTTCATCGCGGTCTTCGCCGCCTCCGCCTCGCCGCTCAACGCTTTTCTGGCCGATATGGGCTGGATATCGGGGCGCACCTTGCTGAAAGGCTCCGCCACCTCGGCGATGGAGGATATCACCTGGGCCAACTTCACGCTTCCCGTGGCCACCATCGCGCTTTACGGCGTGGGCTATATCGCCCGGATGACGCGGGCCTCGATGGCCGAGGTGATGACCGCGCAATATATCCGCACCGCCCGGCTGAAGGGCGTCAGCTTCGGCAAGGTGGTGATGAAACACGCGCTGCGCAATGCGCTGATCGCGCCGTTCACGGTGATCATGCTGCAATTCCCGTATCTGCTGACCGGCGTGGTCATCACCGAGACGCTTTTCAACTACAAGGGTTTCGGCTGGCTGCTGGTGGAGGCCGCCTCCAATAATGACATTCAGCTGCTTCTGGGCTGCTCGGTTGTCGCCGTCTTTGTGGTGCTCGTCACGCAGCTGATCTCTGATATCGGCTACGTGTTCCTGAACCCACGTATCCGAATTTCGTAAGGGAGGGCTGATCAATGGACCCGTTAACCTGGACAGGCAGCCTCGGCACCGCGCTGAACCCTTTGTTTCTTGCGGCCTCCGCCATCTTCATCGCCTCCACGCTGGCCTATGTGGTGGCCAGTTTCGTAAGCCCCGTGCCGCAGGTGCGCGCCATCAACGAGACCACGGCCATTGCCGGCAACGGCACCACGGCCATTCTGGGCCGCATCTCCCTTGTCAGCCTGCTGGTGATCGTGATCTTCGCCATCATCTATGTGATGGGCGGCATCGTCTCGCCCTACGGGGCGGCAGGCATTGTCGGCGAGATCGGGGAACGGTTCCTGCCCGTCTGGATCGCCCTCATCATCACCTTCGCGCTGTCGATCACCTTCAAGCGCAAGCTTGGCCTGTACGGCAAGCTCTTTGACAGCCCCATCGGCATGGTGGGTTTCGGGCTGACCAGCTTCTGGGTCTTTACTGCGATCTTCGCAGGCGCGTTTGACATGATCATCACCCATGAGGCGCTGGTCCAGGAATCCGGCATGAAGAACAAGGTCCCCGGCACCCCCCTGCGCGGCGCGGCGGAGGGCGAGTTCCCGCATTACCTGCTGGGCGGCGACACGCTGGCGCGCGATGTGTTTTCCCGCATGGTGTCGGGCTCGATCACGGTGCTGCTAATTGCCCCCGCCGCGACGGCCTTCGCCTTCATGGTCGGCATCACGCTGGGCCTGCCTGCTGGCTATTATAGTGGACCCGCTCTCACTTGGCGGGGAATGGCGTCAGTCGTCTTCGCTCTTGTCCATATCTGTTTGAGCATTCTTCTGTTTCTCATGCATGACTTTTTGACGGCTGCAGCCTTGTCTGTGATCGGATGGCTTCTTTTGCTGTTAATGCATTACGTTTCGCTGGACACGGTTTTGTCCTTTATCGCCAATCTGGTTCTGGCCTTCCCGGTGATCTTGCTGTTCTTCCTTCTGGTGACGCCGGAAATTCGCAGCTACGAAATGTTCAGCGTCTTCGGCAAAGGCATCACCTTCCCCCGCGCAATGGCGGCGGTGCTGTTTCTCTTCCCCGTCATCTTCCTGCTGGTCCTGTGGCAGTCGCGCTATTTCACGCAGCCCGCCAAACGCAACCTGTTTGTGGGCCTCACCGTGCTGATCGGCGGCTGGCTCTATCTGGGGCTGGCATGGGACGCCGACCCGATGGGCCGGATCTCTATGGATGCGGGCGTGCTGATCGTCTTCGTCTCCGTGGTTTTCGTGAACGCGCCGACGGTGTTTCGGATCGTGCGCGGCCTCGTGCTCGACATCAAGACCCGCGACTACGTGGCCGCGGGCCAGACCCGTGGCGAGGGCCCGTGGTATATCATGCTGTGGGAAATCCTGCCCAATGCGCGCGGGCCACTGATTGTCGATTTCTGCCTGCGCATCGGCTACACCACCATCCTGCTGGGGACGCTGGGCTTCTTCGGCCTCGGCCTCAGCCCCGAAAGCCCGGACTGGGGCACCACGATCAATCAGGGCCGCCGCCTGCTGAGCGTCTACCCCCACCCGGCCATCGCACCTGCCCTGTCGCTGATGAGCCTGGTGCTGGGTCTGAACCTACTGGCCGACGGGCTGCGCGAAGAAAGCCTGAGGGACTGATGGTCGATTTTTCCCAAAAATCGACCAAGTGCGGTGTAGCGAAAAAGCGCAGCTTTTTGGCGGGCCGGCACCCGGTTCTATTTAAGAATTGGGACACCAAGGTTAACACCGCGTCAGCACACCCTGTCACGACGCAATGTGTACGGAATGTGTACGCATTGTGTACGCCGCAAATGACGCTGAGAGGAGAAGGTTAATGGCTGTAGACGAGACCTATGACGGCCCCATTCTGGAGATCGACAAGCTCTCCATCTCCTTCTTCACAAGGCTGCGCGAAATCCCCGCGGTGATGGATTTTTCCTGCACCGTCATGCCCGGTGAGGCGATGGGTCTGGTGGGCGAATCCGGGTGTGGCAAGTCTACCGTGGCCCTGGGGGTGATGCAGGATCTGGGTGTCAACGGGCGCGTCGTCGGCGGCTCCATCAAATTCAAGGGCCGCGACCTTGGCGAGATGAGCCGCGAAGAGCTGCGCGATATCCGTGGCAGCCAGATTGCCATGATTTATCAAGAGCCTATGGCCTCGCTCAACCCCGCCATGCGGATCGGAAAACAGCTGATGGAAGTGCCGATGATCCATGAGGGCGTCTCGGAAAAAGAGGCTTATGCCCGCGCTTTGGAGGTCGTCACAGACGTCAAGCTGCCCGACCCCGAACGTATGCTGCGCTCCTTCCCGCACCAGCTGTCCGGCGGCCAGCAACAGCGCATCGTTATCGCTATGGCCTTGATGTCAAAACCCTCGCTTTTGATCCTGGACGAGCCCACCACAGCGCTTGATGTCACCGTCGAGGCCGCTGTGGTCGAACTGGTCAAGGATCTTGGCAAGAAATACGGCACCTCCATGCTGTTCATCTCCCATAATCTGGGACTGGTGCTGGAAACCTGCGACCGTCTGTGCGTGATGTATTCCGGCGAAACCGTTGAAACTGGTAAGATTTCCGACGTGTTCGACGAGATGCAGCACCCCTATACGCAAGCCCTGTTCCGCTCCATCCCGCTGCCCGGCGCCGACAAGAACGCGCGGCCGCTGGTGGCCATTCCGGGCAACTTCCCCCTGCCCCATGAGCGCCCTCAGGGCTGCAATTTCGGGCCGCGATGCGACTATTTCGAACCCGGCCTGTGCGACCAGTCCCAGATCGACATGTACCCGGTTCTCAGCGGCGACCGGCACGAAACCCGCTGCCTGAAATTCCAAGAAATCGACTGGAACGCCCCGATCACCAAGGGCGCCCAAACCGAAAAACCCGCCCCCGGCGACGTGGTGCTGCGGATGGACAACCTCAAGAAATATTACGAGGTCGCGGCCAATGCGCTGTTTGGCGGCGGCAACAGGAAAGTCGTCAAAGCCAATGAAACACTGAGCTTCGAGGCCCGTGAAAGCGAAACGCTGGCCATTGTGGGCGAATCCGGTTGCGGCAAATCCACCTTCGCCAAAGTTCTCATGGGGCTGGAAACGGCAACAGATGGTAAAATCCTGCTAAACAACTCCGAAATTCAGGACACCCCGATTGAGGAACGCGACACCAAGACCATCTCCAACGTACAAATGGTGTTCCAGAACCCGTTTGATACGCTGAACCCGTCGATGACCGTCGGGCGTCAAATCATCCGCGCGCTGGAAATTTTCGGGGTGGGCGACACGGAAAAAGCCCGCGAGGAGCGGATGCTGGAGCTGCTTGATCTGGTCAAATTGCCGCGCGAATTTGCGGGCCGGATGCCGCGCCAGCTGTCAGGCGGGCAAAAACAACGCGTGGGCATCGCCCGCGCCTTTGCCGGTGACGCCAAGATTGTGGTGGCAGATGAGCCCGTCTCCGCTCTCGATGTCTCCGTTCAGGCGGCCGTCACTGACCTCTTGATGGAGATCCAGCGCGAGAATAAAACCACGCTTCTGTTCATCTCCCATGACTTGAGCATCGTGCGCTATCTGTCTGATCGCGTTATGGTAATGTATCTTGGCCATGTGGTCGAAATGGGCACGACCGATCAGGTCTTTCAGCCGCCCTACCACCCCTATACCGAGGCGCTGCTTTCCGCTGTGCCCATCGCCGATACCAGCATCGAGAAGCAACATATCGTGCTTGAGGGCGATATCCCCTCCGCGATGAACCCGCCCTCCGGCTGCCCGTTCCAGACCCGCTGCCGCTGGAAAGATCAGGTCCCGGGCGGTCTGTGCGACAAAGAGGTGCCGCCCGTGCGCCATCTGGCTGAGGGCCATCAGGTCAAGTGCCATCTCGCAGACGATATCCTTGCCCGCATGGAGCCGGTCATCAAGATCGCCGCAGAGTAACGCAATATTAAGGTTAACGCGCACGCCCTCAAGCGCACCAATTTCAGCTTCGTTTTGGTAAAAATACTCAAAGCCCGTCAGAGCCCGTAAAGCGCTCCGAATTTCGCATCGAGATAGTCCAGCAAAGGCACCTCGGAGGGCGCGAACCCGCAGGCATGGCGGATGGTCTCCTGCGGCTCCCGCAGCCCGCCAAACTGTTGCAGGTTCTGCCGCAGCCAGCCTGTCGCAGCGCTGGTATCGCCCTGCGCCAATTGCGCATCAAGCGCCGGCACCGCCTCCCGCAGGCTCTGATAGAGACAGCCCGCATAGACATTGCCCAGCGTATAGGTCGGGAAATATCCAAACAGGCCAAAGGACCAATGCACGTCCTGCAACACCCCGTTTGAAGCCATATCCACCGCCGTCCCGAAATCGGCCTCGAACCGGCTGTTCCAGGCCTCTTCCAGATCAGAGACTTCCAGCCGCCCGTCGATCAGCTGACGCTCCAGATCAAAGCGCAGCATGACGTGCAGGTTGTAATGCACCTCGTCAGCCTCGGTGCGGATATAGCCCGAGCCCACGCGGTTCACGACACGGTAAAACATCTCCTCATCCGCCACGCCGAACGCACCAAACTGATCGCGCATCTGGCCGTAAAGCCAGCCGGTAAAGGCACGTGACCGCCCCAGCTGGTTTTCATAAATCCGCGACTGGCTTTCATGCACCCCCATCGACACGCCCGCGCCCAGAGGGGTCAG
>CALFWN010000365.1 GCA_937928335.1 uncultured Litoreibacter sp.
CATATGCCTGCGCCCGTGCCGCGTCGCTGCCCAGCCTTGGGACGGCCACGCCGCCCACCATGCCACCCTCGATATTGGCAACAAGTGTCGAGCGGATCTGTGAAGCGGTGACAGGCGCGGGCGCAAGTTCTGCCGTGACCAGCCGCGCATAGGCCTCATCCGCGCCAATGTCAGCGCCCACCTCAAGCGGCCGGGCCAGATTGATGCCGTCAGGCAGAGCTGCGCCGATCCCGGTTTTCGTGGCCAATATGGTGTTCAGCACCGCGCGCACATCCACCGACAGATCGCCCGACAGCCCTTGAATGGCCGCAACGCGGACATCTCTTGTCGCGCCGAACGTGGCTATCAGCAGCCCTGCAAGCCGTTGCTTTTGCGCAAGCAATTCCGGGTCCGTCTCACCCTCTATCGAGGCCTGTAACGGGCCCAGCTGGCTGACATCCATGCTGCGCGCAATCGTGCCCAGTGCCGCGCGGCGCTTGGCGATATCCGGGTCCGAAAGCTGGAATCGCACCAGCGCATTGCCAATCGCGCGCCTCACCCCGCCATTGGGGCGGGCCTCCTTAAGATCACCCCGATCAGCCGCGATGACCTCGCCGCTATCGAGATCGCGCAGCTGCGCGGGGTCACCATCCTCGACCCGCCGGAAAAACTGCCCGTCCGGGCGGCGTTGTACGATCTCCCGGTCGCGCCAGGCTTCAAGAAACGGCACCGCCTGCGGCAGCTCGCTGTCCACCAGATCGTCCAGAACCAACCCAACGCTGCTGCGCGAGGGTTTCAGCACCTCTCCCGCATGGGTTTGCAGAATGTCCTGCAGGGATTGGGCCTGCAGCGCGGCGCAGAGAAACAACCACAGGGGCGCGGCCAGTGAAAGCAGTCGCAGCATAGGAAAACGTGCCGATCTATCCGTAGGAAAGCAGGGAGGCAGCACCAAGGGCGTATCACGCGCCCTTGGGCAGGCGGCCTAGTAGTTGGAGGTCAGCTGAACGCAGCTCTTGGTCTGGGTGTTATACATCCCGCAGCCCAGCTCTTTCCAATCCGAGGTCAGCACCGCCGAGCCGGGCAGGAAATCCGTCCAGGCATCGCCCGGCACCTCCTCTGTCTGGCTGACAATGTCGAACTGCCCATCGGCGGTGATCTCGCCAATGAGCACCGGCTTGGCCAGATGGTGGTTTGGCAGCATGACGGCGGTGCCACCTGTCAGGTTCGGGAATTCCTGGCCATACATGGCCTCCCGCACCGCGTCGACATCGGTGGTGCCTGCCTTCTTGACCGCATTCACCCACATGTTGAAGCCGATGTAATGCGCCTCCATCGGGTCATTGGTCACGCGGTCCTCGCCCATCTTGGCCTTCCACGCGGCGATCCATGCCTTGTTGGCCTCGGACTCGGCAGACTGGAAATAATTCCACGCCGCAAGGTGGCCGACCAGATCGGAGGTGTCCAACCCCGACAGCTCTTCCTCACCCACAGAGAAGGCCACGACAGGGATATCATCCGCCGAGACGCCCGCAGCGGCCAGCTCCTTGTAGAACCCGATATTGGCATCCCCGTTGATGGTCGAGATAACGCCCACCTGCTTGCCATCCGCGCCCAGCGCCACGACGTCAGCCACGATGGTCGCCCAGTCGGAATGCCCGAACGGTGTGTAATTCACGAAGATATCTTCCTTCGCGATGCCCTTGTCGATCAGGTAGGATTCCAGAATGTTGTTGGTCGTGCGCGGGTAGACGTAATCCGTGCCAAGCAGCGCAAATTTTTCGACGCCCAGCTCTTCCAAAAAGTAATCCGTCGCCGGGATGGCCTGCTGGTTCGGCGCGGCCCCGGTGTAGAACACGTTGCGCGAGCTTTCCTCGCCCTCATATTGCACCGGGTAGAACATCAACCCGTTCAGCTCTTCCAGCACCGGCAGCGCCGATTTGCGGCTCACGGAGGTCCAGCTGCCAAAGATCACGTCAACCTCGTTGACGGTCAGTAGCTCGCGCGCCTTCTCCGCAAAAAGCGGCCAGTCAGAGGCCGGGTCAACGACAACCGCCTCAATCTGGCACTCCAGAAGCCCGCCTGCTTCATTCTGGTTTTCAATCAGCAATTCCATCGTGTCTTTCAGCGTCGTCTCGGAAATCGCCATCGTGCCGGACAGGGAGTGCAGCACGCCCACCTTGATGGGATCGGCGCAGTCGGCAGAGGCGGTTGCGGCGCTGCCCAGCACAAGGGCCATCGCCGCAGCGGAAGATTTCAGTTTCATAGGTCATGTGTCCCCGTTTGCGTCGCGGGTCGTCGAGAAGACGCAGATGCCCCTTTTCAACGGTGGACCAACCCAATAGGCAGGACCCGCAACAGTGATGTTGTAGTCGCGTGGCGGGAGTAATCTGTCACGATGGCCCGCTGCGCGACGCTCGACTCATTCAAGCATCTGTAGACCATGCTGCGGCGCGGAAAATGGCGAGGGAATATTGTCCGCATTCGCCGTGCCGAATGGGATTGCCCATTTATTGCGCAGAACATTCGGGCATTGCCCGCTTTCCGCACAGATCAAACGCCTATGAAATAGGCGGGGCAGGGTGCGCAGGCGGAAACGCAACCCTGCCGCGCGGCCAATCAGAGGGTCTCAGGCGCCTGGGGGCTGCGCCTGAGACCGGGGGTCCAACTATCCGACCAAAGCGTTGTCCAGACGCTTCACCGTCACGATGCAGGAGCGCGGGAGAGCCCCCTCACCGTCGGGGAAAGGTGCGGCCGGGTGTTGGATGCCGACAAACATGGTGCGTCGGTCGGCGGACCAGGTGAGGCCAGTGACCTCCGAGCCTTTGGGCCCCGTCAGAAAACGGCGGATCTCGCCGCTCACCGGGTCGCCCGCCAGCATCTGGTTGTTGCCCATTCCGAGGAAGTCGCCCTCGTTGTCGTCATTGCCGTCGGTCTGAATCCAGACCAGCCCGGCGCTGTCAAACTGCATCCCGTCGGGCGCGTTGAACAGATTGCCCGCGTTGATATTGGCGGTGCCTGCGTAAAGCCCCTCACTATAGACGGTCGGGTTGCCCGCCATCACGTAAAGGTCCCATTCAAAGGTCGCGGCGGCGTGGTCGCCATTATGCGGACGCCAGCGCACGATCTGGCCATATTGGTTCACCGCGCGCGGGTTGGGGGCGTTCAGCGCCATCGGCTCACCCGCCGCATTGGTCTTCAGCGTGCCATCCTCGTTCTTCTCACCGCGTTTTGTGTTATTGGTCAGGCAGCAATAGGCCTCCACAGAGGTCGGGTTGACGGCGATCCATTCGGGCCGGTCCATCGTGGTGGCGCTGACCGCGCTGGCCGCCATGCGGGTGAAAATGGCGATCTCCGCCTCCGACATGCCGGTGTCCTCCGGCGTCAGCGCGATCCAGGTGCCGGTCATGTCGTCATTGAACCTGGCGACAAAAAGCTGCCCCTCGCTCAGCAGGGTCGTGGTGTCTCCGCCGGGGGTATAGACGTCGCGGCTGACCCATTTATACATGTATTCGCCGCGCTCATCATCGCCCATATAGACCACCACCCGCCCGTCAGGCGCCACCACCGAGGCCGCGTTCTCGTGCTTGAACCGTCCCAGTGCTGTGCGTTTGATCGGGGTCGATGTGGGGTCTGCCGGATCAATCTCGACGATATAGCCGGCCCGGTGCGGCTCGTTCGGCTCCTTCGAGAGGTCAAAGCGCGGGTCAAACCCGTGGTAATTGTAGCGGCCCGGATCGATCTCGGTGCTGACCCCGTAGCGGGCAAAACCTGCCGCCGTGGCCTCCTCCAGCACGGGCTCGACGGTGGTGCCGAAATAGCCGTTGAAATTTTCCTCGCAGGTCAGATACGTCCCCCAGGGCGTCCGCCCGGAGCCGCAATTGTTGAACGTGCCAAGCGCGGTGGTGCCGCTCGGGTCCGCGCTGGTTTTCAGCAGCTCATGGCCCGCCGCAGGCCCGTCAATCTGCATCTCGGTGCGGTGGTGGATGCGGCGGTTGAACGGGCTGTCCACAACCACCTCCCAGCCCGCGTCGCCCTCGGCCACCTCCATCACGCTCACGCCCTGAAAATTCTGCAACCGCACCACATCCTCTGCCGAGGCAGGCTGCCCCTCCTGATCCGCAGGCAGGTTGACCCCGCCATTCACATATTCGGAATTCACCACCAGAAGCTCTGTGTCGCCGACCACAAACAGCTCCATCCCGTCAGTGTTTTCGCCAAACACCCGGTCAGAGCCTGCCGTGGGGATGCCCGAGCTTGCGTCAAAGGCAGGCGCGTCCGAGAAAAGCGGATCACCCCAGCGCACCAGCATGTCCCAGCGGTAGCCATCGGGCACATGCACGGTTGCATCGGTCTGGGGGGGCAGCTGGTCAAAGGCAAAGCGCGAGGCCTGCTGCGCCTGCGCCGAGCCGGGCGTCACCAGACCCATTGCCGCCGCGCCAGAGCCAAAGGCCAAAGCCCCGCCCAAAAACCCCCGCCGCGAGATCGCGCGGTCGACCACATCATCAAACCCCTGCCGGTGCGGGCGGGGGTATTTCAGCTCGTCTTCGTCATCGAAGGACAATTCATCATAGTTAATCTGAGGCATGTTCCGACTCCTGCTGGGAACCCGACGCGGGTCCTGACAGCTCAGACGCTAAAGGGTGAAACCGACAGATTTGTAACAGGGATGTTGGGATTTGATGAAGTTTGGCGCGCTCAAAGCC
>CALFWN010000366.1 GCA_937928335.1 uncultured Litoreibacter sp.
GTCAGCCAGGCATACCGCACCTTCTACAAACGGCAGCCCGGCGGTGGTGATGACTATTTGGTGGATCATTCCACCTTTACCTATCTCGTGCTGCCGGAGCAGGGTTTTGTCGATTTCTTCCGCCGGGACGCGACATCGGACCAGATCGCCGAGACCGTGGCCTGCTATGCGAATGCGACCTCCTAGCGCTGAATTACCCTGACAATTTGACCGGAACGCCACCGCACCCTACCTAAGGGGCAGTATTTGCTCAGAAAGGTCGGTGCGATGGTTGACAGCACGCTTGCCAAGATTGGGGAGGATCGCTCCCTGCTGATCGTCGATGATGACGAGCCGTTTCTGCGCCGTCTGGCGCGGGCGATGGAGAAGCGGGGTTTTGAGCCTGAGGCGGTTGAGACCGTCGCCGCCGGTAAAGCTGTCGCCACTGCACGGCCCCCGGCCTATGCGGTGATTGACCTGCGGCTTGAGGATGGCAACGGGCTTGATGTGGTCGAGGTGCTGCGGGAACGCCGCCCCGACGCGCGGGTTGTGGTGCTGACGGGCTACGGCGCGATTGCCACGGCGGTTGCGGCGGTCAAGATCGGGGCCACGGACTATCTGTCCAAACCCGCTGATGCCAATGATGTCACCAACGCGCTTCTTGCCAGCAATGACGAGCGCCCGCCACCGCCCGAGAACCCGATGTCGGCGGACCGCGTGCGTTGGGAGCATATTCAACGGGTCTACGAGCTGTGCGACCGCAACGTGTCGGAAACCGCGCGACGGCTGAATATGCACCGTCGGACCTTGCAACGCATTCTGGCCAAGCGGAGCCCACGCTAGGATGAGGCTCGGGGCGCTGGGTTTGATATGGGGTATGTCTGCTGCGCTTGCGGCCTGCGCACCAGCCGGACAGATATCCGCGCCCTCAGGCCCTGCGCCGTCAGAGCCGATTGCCTTCGCGCTGGATGAAGGCGGCATTCAGGTGACGGGGCAGCCGGGTCGGGTGGATTTTGGCCGGACGGATCACTCTGCTATTTTTGCGATGTCCAGGCTGGTTGGTGCGGGCCCTTTGTCTCGGGAGGTTTGTGGTGGCGTGAGCTATGCCACATGGCCCGATCAAACGGTGCTCTATTTCAGCGCCGGTGATTTCCGGGGGTGGTCCAGCCCGACCGGGAGCGCCGGGCTGACCTGCGGCGGGGCCTAGACTAATACTTGGCCGGGCCGCGGCCTCTCACCAGAATGTTCTGATCAAAGGCACATGGCTGACGCCGTCGCGCCGCCGGGCGCGGTGCGAGGGCAGTGTTGTTTTGCGGGGTTTGGGGATGGGGTTGAACATAAGGGCCTCTGTCTGAGCTATTGAAAGAAGGAATAGGGGTTGTGACGCCGTGCTCGTGCGCTCTCGCGCCGCTTGGGGTCAGAGACGAAGCGGTCCGCGAACTGGTTTTTGGGATCGGGCCATTTCTGCGCGTCCTGCCGGGTGGCGGTCATCATCATATCTGCGATAATTGAAAGCATGGCTTTGTCCTTCGGTTGGGTTTCTTCCCTTGCTATGCCAGTATGTTTGAAAATTACCGAGTCACTATGATTTCCTACATGTAAGTGGAGCTTTCATTTATGGATTGGCGAGAGGTTCCATCCCTGTCTGCGTTGCGTGCGTTCGAGGCCATGTCGCGCCTCGGTGGCTTCTCTGCCGCCGCCCGTGAGCTGAACGTCACCCATGCCGCGATTGCCCAGCATGTGCGGGGACTTGAGGCGGATCTTGGTCAGACGCTTGTGACGCGGGAAGGTCGCGGGATGGCACTGACGGAAGCGGGCCGCATCCTCGCCGCAGCACTGTCTGACGGGTTTGCAGAGATATCGGCGGGCGTGGCCCAGACCCGCAGCTTCGGGGCAGAGCAGCCGCTGAAAATCGCGATGACGCCCAGCTTTGCGGAAAACTGGCTGATGCCGCGCATCGGGTCGTTCTGGACAAAACATCCAAAGATCAAGCTGGCGATGGTGCCGGGCTATGAGCTGGTTGATCTGAGGCGTGACGGGTTTGACATGGCGATCCGCTACGGGCGCGGCGGCTGGGACGGGGTCGATGCAGAATTTCTGGTGAGCGCCGGAAATGTGGTGGTGGCCACGCCGGAGCTGGCGGCGCAGGTGCCGCATGGCGACGTGGCGGCGCTGAGCAAACAGCGCTGGCTCCATGAGGTTGGACGGGCAGAGCCCCGTGCCTGGTTGGCGGAGCAGGGGCTGGAATTCCCGCCCGAGCAGAAGACCGAATTCACGATGAATACAATGGTGCTTGCCGCCACGCGGGCAGGCTACGGATTTTCCCTGCAAGGTCAGGCGCTGGTGGAGGCCGATCTGGCCGCCGGACGCCTGATCAGCGTATTCGAGGCGCAGAGTTCCAATCTGGCCTACTACATCCTCACCCGGCCCGGCATGGTCTCCGCTGATCTGAAAGTGTTCCGCGACTGGTTGCTGCACGTGGCAGGTGAGGATTAAAGCACCATCCGTTTATGGACCCGGTCGACCAGCGTGCCATCGCTCAGTGGCGCATCTTTGGTCATGGAATGATCCTTGAACCCCATCTTTGTATAGTAGGCCAACCCGCCCCTGTTGTCGGCTCTGATCGTGGCGTCGAGCACACGGTATCCGGCGGCCATGCTGGCGGCAAATGTCGTTTGAAACAACGCAGTGCCAATGCCGCGCTGTGTGGTGCCGGGGCGGGCAAAGGTGGCGATGCTGCCCATATCGGTGGGCTCCATCGGGCGCACCCATTGCATCCCTTCGAGGCCGGTCTCGCTTTCGGCGACATGCAGGAAGGTCTTGGGATCGCCGCTGTCGATCAAAGGGTCAAAGAAGCCGGGCTCCACCGCGGTCTGGTAGGCCGTGGTGCCGCCTATGTCGATCACCGCGTTCAGAATCTCGGTCAGCGGGGCGGCGTCTGATATGCGGGCGGGGCGGATGATCATGTGAACAGCTCCTCAAACCGGGTGAGGAAGTCGGCTTTGACCTCCATCGGGGGGCGTGGCTTCAATGTCGTGGGCAGTGCCAGCTTTGCACTTGGAGCGCCAAAGAAGCGGTTGCTCTCCTCGATGGAGAACCCTGCGATCTGCGTGGCTTCCAGCCAGGCCGATAATTTGTCGGCGGCCTTGATCTGTTTCTTCACCGCCGCGGGGATCATGGCAGGCAGGCCAAAGCGCAGATGGATGGCAGCAGTCAGGCGGTCGTCAAGCTCGCCATAGGCGGGTCCCACGGCGGATTTCACCGGGCTGATCATGTCGCCGATCACATATTCCGGGGCGTCATGCAGCAAGGCGGCAAGCCGCCATTTTGCCGGGGCGGCGGGGTTTGCGGCGGTAAAGAGCCGCTCCACCAGAACCGAATGCTCGGCCACGGAATAGGGGAAGTCGCCAAAGGTTTGCCCATTCCAGCGGGCGACAAAGGCAAGGCCGTGGGCGATGTCTTCGATCTCGATATCCACAGGCGTCGGGTCCAGCAGGTCCAGCCTGCGGCCTGACAGCATCCGTTGCCATGCGCGGGGTTGTTTGGCCATGCGCTGCGATCACCCTTCTGTGTCTGTTTGGAACCTTTTGCGGTGCTTTTCCGTTTTTTCATGAAGGAGACACCAATGAAACAGCTTTTTGCCGCCGCCGCCCTGATTGCCATGAGCCTGCCCGCAGTTGCGCAGGAAGAGGCTCTTTGCCTGCCGACAGAGGAGGCCGAAGCCGCGCTGATGGACTGGTATGGCGAAACGCCGGTCTCGGGCGATGCGCAGCAAGGGCATCTGATGTGGGCGGCGGGGATCGGGCAAAGCTGGACGCTGCTCAGCTATGAGGCGGATGGCACAAGCTGCACCATCGCGCAGGGTGAGAACTGGTCCCCGCATTTGCATGGTGACGCCCTGGTGGCCGAACTTCTGGCTGTGCGTGGCGCACGCGGCTAATTCGCCGCAATTAAGATGCGCCGCCCACCATTGAGATAACATGGCGAAGGTGCTAGGCGGGCCTCAAACACAGATGAGGACGCGGAACATGGCGAACGACTACATTGTAAAAGACATTGAACTTGCAGCCTACGGGCGCAAGGAGCTTGATATTGCCGAGACGGAAATGCCAGGCCTGATGGCGCTGCGCGACGAGTATGGCGAGAGCAAGCCGCTGAAAGGCGCGCGGATCGTGGGCTCGCTGCACATGACCATCCAAACCGCCGTGCTGATCGAAACCCTTGTCGCGCTTGGCGCTGATGTGCGCTGGGCTTCGTGCAACATTTTCTCTACGCAGGACCACGCTGCTGCGGCGATTGCGGCAGGCGGCACGCCGGTCTTTGCGATCAAGGGCCAGTCGCTGGAGGAGCATTGGGACTATCTCGACAAATCCTTCATGTTCCCAGAAGGCCCGAATCTGATCCTTGATGATGGGGGCGACGCGACGCTCTACATTCTGCTGGGCGCACGCGCCGAGGCGGGTGAAGAGGTGCTGGCCGTACCGACCTCCGAGGAAGAAGAGGTTATCAAACAGCAAATCGCCAAGCGTATGGCGGCCAGCCCCGGTTGGTTCACCAAAATGCGCGACCAGATCAAAGGTGTCTCGGAAGAGACGACGACCGGCGTGCACCGCCTTTATGATCTGTTCAAGAACGGCCAGCTGCCGTTCCCTGCAATCAACGTGAACGACTCGGTGACCAAGTCGAAATTTGACAATAAATACGGCTGTAAAGAGAGTCTCGTGGACGGTATCCGCCGTGCGACCGACACGATGATGGCCGGCAAGGTTGCGGTTGTGATGGGGTACGGCGATGTGGGCAAAGGCTCTGCGGCCTCCCTGCGTGGCGCTGGCGCGCGCGTCAAGGTGACGGAAGTTGACCCGATCTGCGCGCTGCAAGCCGCGATGGACGGGTTTGAGGTTGTGATCCTGGAGGACGAGCTGTCCAGCGCGGATATCTTCATCACCACCACCGGCAACAAGGACGTGATCCGCATCGAACATATGCGCGAGATGAAGGATATGGCGATTGTCGGCAATATCGGCCATTTCGACAATGAAATTCAGGTGGCCGCGTTGAAGAACCACAAATGGACCAACATCAAGGAACAGGTCGACATGATCGAGATGCCGAACGGCAATCGTCTGATCCTGCTCTCAGAGGGCCGTTTGCTGAACTTGGGCAACGCCACTGGCCACCCAAGTTTCGTGATGTCGGCCTCCTTCACCAATCAGGTGCTGGCCCAGATCGAGCTGTGGACCAACACCGATGCCTATAAGAATGAGGTCTATATCCTGCCTAAGCATCTGGACGAGAAAGTGGCCCGGCTGCATCTCGACCGTATCGGGGTGAAACTGACCAAGCTGGACCCTGAGCAGGCCTCTTACATTGGCGTATCGCCTGATGGTCCGTTCAAGCCGGAGCATTACCGCTACTAAATGCGCGCCTTATCCGGAGTTTTCAGCGCCACCTTGCTTGTCTGCGGGGTGGCGCTTTGCCTTTGGCAATTGGCGGTGCATCCCGACACGCCGCTGCCGCGTGAATGGAACCCGACCAAACGGCTTTATCTTGACGACCCGGTAACGTGGCTGACGGCCTATAAGTTAGACGTAGCAGCAGGCGATGCGCAGATGTGCCGCGAGGTGGTGGCGGCCTCGGACATCCGGGCGACGATGCTCGATCCATTGGAGGTGAGCGCGCAATGCGGCATTGAAAACCGCGTGCGCTTGTCGGGCGCGGGCCAGTCCGCGCTCAGCCCGTTGGAGACCAGCTGCGCCGTGGCCCTGCGCCTCGCCATGTGGGAAAGGCAGGGCCTGCAGCCCGCCGCCCAGCGACATTTCGGCGAAGGCATTGCCCGGATCAACCATTTCTCAAGCTATAATTGCCGGGCTATTCGCGGCTCGACCACCCGGATGAGCCTCCATGCCACGGCGGAGGCGATTGATGTCTCGGGCTTTGTGCTCGACAGCGGCAGGTCGCTAAGCCTGAAGGCGGATTGGGCCCGTGAACTGGCCTTTTTCGAGGAGATCCGCGACAGCGCCTGCCAGTGGTTCGAGACCACTTTGGGCCCTGATTACAACGCGCTTCATGCAGATCATTTCCACCTGCAATCCCGTGGCTGGGGCACATGCCGGTGACGCAATCCCGCTTACGGGGAATTGTGTGTGATAAATTCCTTTGTTTCGGCTCGGTTAGCCTCTAGATTGCGGTTCCAAGGCTGTATTGGTAGGCCGGATACTTTATTGGTGGGAGAGCTCAAATGGGCAAGAGAGAAGACCTTATCGCGCAATATGCGGATGATCTGAAAAACAAATGCGGCATGACACCTGATATGGATCTGCTGACCAAAGTCACCATCGGCTGCGGTCCTGCGATCTACAACGCGGATGCGTCGACCGTTGCGGGCAGCCAGCCTGACGAGCTGGAAACCGTGAAAAACAACTTCCTGATCAAGAAGCTTGGCCTGAGCGACAGCCCGGCGTTGATGGACGCCATCAAATCCGTGATCGAAACCTACGGCCAGTCCGAGCGCAACAAATACCGCGCGGTGATCTACTACATGCTGACCAAGCATTTCAACAAAGAGGCCGTTTACGGCTAGGCTCTTTTGCAAGCCAGTTTGAAAAGCGTCTACCTTCCGGGGTGGGCGCTTTTTTATTGAAAATTTGATTTTGTCTTGAGGCAAATCTTCAAGGCAATTTGTTTGCCTGAGCGTTGCACTATCGCCTATGAGTGCTGGTAGAATTGACGCGTGGTGCGATACCGGGCCCTATGGGGTAGATGGGGGCTCTGGCAAATGCTGGTGCCCCCTTTCCTATTTTGCGAACTGCCTCAATGATCGGTGCTAGAGGCCACCCATCTTGCAGATCAGCTTCCATTCCTTGTCGCTGACCGGCTGCACCGACAGTCTGGAGTTTTTAACCAGAACCATATCGGCTAGGCGTTCCTCGGCCTTGATATCATCAAGATGTACCGGTGTGTTCAGCGGTTTGATGGCCTTGATGTCGACGCAGTCCCAGCGCTCATCATCGGTTGTGCTGTCGGGATGCGCCTCGGCGATGACCTCGACAAGCCCTACGATCTCGCGGTCTTTCTGGGAATGATAGAAGAACCCCTGATCGCCGATTTTCATCTCCCGCATGAAGTTACGGGCCTGATAGTTTCGCACGCCATCCCATTCCTCGCCTGCTTCGCCCTTGGCGACTTGCTGGTCCCATGACCATGTCGAGGTTTCCGATTTGAAGAGCCAATACGCCATGTCTTCCCTCCGTTATTCAGATGTCAGTGGTCTGCTCAGCAATGCGTCAAGCGCCTGTGGCAGCGTGATATCTCCGC
This sequence comes from uncultured Litoreibacter sp., assembly GCA_937928335.1. Lineage (GTDB taxonomy): Bacteria > Pseudomonadota > Alphaproteobacteria > Rhodobacterales > Rhodobacteraceae > Litoreibacter. Next base: position 7,294 of record CALFWN010000366.1, read on the forward strand.
CGACGATGCCTGCCACAACGCGGGTGATTGGCATGTCCAGCCCATGCGCCTTTGCCAGATCCAGCGTGGCCTGCGCGGTGGCGCGGCCTTCGACGGTCTTGCCCTCCGCCGGGGGTTGGCCTGCACCCAGCGCGAAGCCGAACGCATAGTTGCGTGACTGGGTTGAGGTGCAGGTCAATGCGAGATCGCCAAAGCCTGCCAGACCGTAAAGCGTCTCGGGCTTTGCGCCCAGTTTCAATGCGAGGCGATGCGTCTCTGCCATGCCGCGCGTCATCAATGCGGCCCGCGCGCTTTCGCCCAGACCCGCGCCCATGCAGATGCCGCAGGCGATGGCCACGACATTTTTCAACGCGCCGCCCAGCTCTGCCCCTAAAGGATCGTCCGACAGATAAAGCCTCAGCGTGTCTGAAGACAGCAAACCCTGCAATTCCTCACCAAGAGAGGTGTCCCCGCAGGCCAGCGTCAGCGCTGTGGGTTTGCCCACAGAGATGTCAGAGGCAAAACTCGGCCCGGTCAAAACGGCCGAAGGGCAGCCCAGCCGGTCCTTTATCACCGCAGAGGGTCCCCGCGTGGTTTTCAGCTCAATCCCCTTGCAGCAGGCAATCGCGGCCCGCGGCGCGGTCTTAAGCCCGGCCAGATAGCTGTCCATGCCCTGCATCGGGATGGCCACGAGCAAAATGTCATCCGCGCCTATCTCCGGCGCGGCAGAGAGCGTCAGCCGGTCCGGCAGCACCACATCCGGCAATCGGGGGCTGCGCCGGTTGGCGATGACCTGCTCCATATTACGCCCGGTCAGTGTGACAGGTCGTTCCAGCGCCACGGCAAGGGCCGTTCCGAACGCGCCTGCGCCCGCGACAATGATCTTGCTCATGCTTTTGCCCCTTTCTTTCCTGATCCCAGCATGGCCGGGGCGGTGCTGTCCAGTGGCCAACGGGGGCGGGCGGCCAGCGACATGTCGTCAATCAGGCCCAGCCGCAGCCGCTCGATGCCCGCCCAGGCGATCATCGCCGCGTTATCGGTGCAGAGCGCCAAGGGCGGGGCCAGAAAGCGCGCGCCCGTTTCTGCCGCGACCTGCTCAAGTGCTGCGCGGATCGTCTTGTTTGCCGCCACGCCGCCCGCCACGGCGATGGCGCCCACCTGGCTCAACCGCAGGGCGCGACGGGTCTTTTCGGCCAGCACGTCGCTGACGGCGGCCTGAAAGCTGGCGGCAAGATCGCTTTGGTCCTGCTTATACAGTCCGCCCTGCTTGGCCACGAGTGCATCGCGGGCGCGCAGCACGGCGGTTTTGAGACCTGAGAAAGACATGTCGCAGCCGCCCCGGTCCAGCAAAGGACGGGGCAGTTTCAGACGCGTGGGATCGCCGTTCAAGGCGGCTTGCTCGATCATCGGGCCGCCCGGTTGTGGCAGGCCGATCAGCTTGGCGGTCTTGTCAAAGGCCTCGCCGGGGGCGTCGTCAATGGTGCCGCCCAGCCGGGTGAAATCCGTCGCGGAGCGCACCACCAGAAACTGGCAATGCCCGCCAGAGACCAGCAGCATCAGATAGGGGAATTCCAGCCTGTCAGTCAGGCGCGGGGTCAGGGCGTGGCCCGCCAGATGGTTCACGCCGATCAGCGGTTTGCCGGAGCCCAAAGCTAGCCCCTTGGCACACATGACCCCGGACATCACGCCGCCAATCAGCCCCGGCCCTGCGGTCACCGCGATGGCGTCCATTTGCTCCAGCGCAAGCCCTGCCTCGGACAGCGCGGCCTCGACCATCAGGTCAAGTTTCTCGGCATGGGCGCGGGCGGCAATCTCGGGCACGACGCCGCCAAAGCTCGCGTGTAGCTCGGTCTGCCCGGCGACCTTGGCGCTGAGAATATCCGCAGGCTGGCCGGGTGCTGCACGCACCACGGCGGCGGCGGTGTCGTCGCAGCTGCTCTCCAGCCCCAGCAGGGTCAGTGTCCGCAAGGGCTCGGTCAGGTGTGTTGCGTGCATGATGGCCAGCAGGTAACACCACAACATGCGCCTTACAATGCCGCCGCCGCCATGACCCCTGTTCTGCTCACCCGCCCCAAGGCGCAGGCGCAGGCATTTGCGGCCCGGATAACCAAGCGTTTTGGCCCCGCGACCCGCTGCATTCTGTCGCCCGTGCTGGAGGTGGTCACCCTGTCGCCAAAGATCGCGTTCTCCGAGTTTTCCGGGCTGGTCTTCACCTCACAAAATGGCGTCGCGGCGTATCGGGCAAATGGCGGGCCGGGTGGATTGGTGGCTTATTGTGTGGGCGACAAAACGGCGCGTGCGGCGCAAGAGGCCGGGCTTGATGCCCGCTCTGCCGGGGGCGATGTGGCCTCGCTGAATGCGTTGCTTGCGCAGGTCCGGCCAAAGGGGCCTTTGTTGCATCTCAGCGGGGTCCATGTGGCCGGGCAGGTTCAGGGTGATGTGACGCGGGTTGCGATCTATGATCAGCGCCCGCTTGATCTGAGCCAAGAGACGCAGGATGCATTGCGGATGCCCGGCCCGATGCTGGTTCCGCTTTTCTCTCCACGCAGCGCAAGTTTGCTTCAAAAAGCGCTGCCACGGGACAGGCAGGCCAAGCTGCGGGCCATCTGCCTCAGCCAAGCGGTCAGCGAGGCCATTGACGCGGCTGTATTTGACCATAGTTCGGTCTGTGACAGCCCGACGGCGGCGGCCGTGTTGGATAGAATGGCGGAATTCTTCCCCGCGTGATCAGCTTGAGGGTCGCGCTCTATCCGGGCTATGCTTGAGGCCGGACGTTCGAACAGCGACTCGGTGCCCGATGTTTTAAAGGAATGGCGAAATTGGCAAAATCAACCAAGGCTTCATCACCCAAAACATCCGCTGGCACACGCGGTAAATCCAAGGCCAATTCCCCTGTAACAAAAGACATCGTGGATGCGGAGGTGGTGCCGGACAAGACCGACACAGCCTCAGACGCACCGGCATCCGAGACCGAGATTGTCAGCAAGGCCGACACCCTGCCCGAGATCGAGCCGGTCGATGACGACAAGACATCTGAGCAGGAGCCAGAGACGTCCGAAGAGGCCAAAACTGAGCCCGAAACCCCGCAGGAGACCACGCAACCGCCTGCACCGGTTGCTGCCAATGGTGGGCTGTTTGGTTCAGTTCTGGGCGGCGTGATTGCCGGGGCCCTCGGCTTTGGCGCGGCAATGCTGATCTTCCCGGATGGCTGGCGGACACAGGACGACACGGCCCTGAAAGCGCTGGAAAGCACGGTTGAAGCGCAAGGCAGCGTGATTGAAACCACGGCTGCGGCCATCGAGACCACCAAAGAGGCACTGGCCAGCGAGATCGCCGCCCTGTCTGAGGCCGACACGGCGCTGGGTGCCGGGATCGATGGGGTGAACACCCGTCTTGAAGAGCTGACGCAAGGCGATGGTACGACAAAATTGCCCGATGATGTGCAGATCCTGCTGAACGCCCAGAAGGAGGAGATCTCCAAGCTGCAGGCCACCGTGGCCGGAATGGTCGAGGATGCGAAAGCGCAGATCGATGCGGCTGCCGCGCAGCAGGAAACCGCCGAACAGGCAGAGGCCCGCGTGAAGGCGCGCGGCGCGGCCCAGCAAATCCGGCTGGCCCTTCTGAGCGGTGAGCCTTTCGCCGAGGCGTTGAATGAGGTCGCTCCCGCCGTGGATATCCCTGCCGCGCTGGCAGCTGTTGCCAAGGACGGTGTGCCGACTTCTGCGGATGTCAGCGAGGCCTTTCCGCCTGCCGCCCGTGCCGCGCTGTCAAAGGCTGCGCGCGAAACGGCAGGGGATGATACCCAAAGCCGCCTGAAGCTGTTCTTGCAAGATCAGCTCAGCGCGCGGTCGCTGTCTCCGCAGGAAGGTGACAGCGCGGATGCGGTGCTGTCGCGGGTCGAGGCGGCGGTGAGGGCGGAGGAGTATCTAACCGCGCTGACAGAGATCGACGCCCTGCCGGACAGCGCGCAGGCCGAGCTTGCCGAATGGCGTGCGCAGGCCGAGAAGCGCCTTGGCGCGCTTGACGCATTCACAGCCGTCACCGACGCGCTGAACAACAATTAGAACGGGAATCGGGGTAGAATTATGGTTTGGTCACTGGTCAAAATTCTGATTTTCGTCGGGCTTGTCGTGCTGCTGACCCTTGGCGTTTCCGCCTTGCTGGAAACCAGCGGCGAGGTGCGTATCTCTGTCGCGAATACGGAATTCACCCTGACACCTTTGGTCGCGTTTGTGGGCCTTGTGGTGTTGCTCTTTGCCTTCTGGGTGGTGCTGAAACTTCTCAATCTGCTGGTGGCTGTGTTCCGGTTTCTCAATGGCGACGAGACCGCGATTTCGCGCTATTTTGACCGCAGCCGCGAGCGCAAAGGCTTTGAGGCGCTGGCCGATGGTCTGATGGCGCTGGCCTCGGGGGAGGGGCGCACCGCGATGGCCAAGGCGGCCAAGGCAGAGAAATATCTCAAACGTCCCGAGCTGACCAACCTGATCACCGCGCAGGCGGCCGAGCAATCCGGCGATACGCGCAAGGCGCAGGACGTCTATAAACGCCTGCTTGCCGATGAGCGCACGCGTTTTGTGGGGGTCCGGGGTATCATGAAGCAAAAGCTGGCTGAGGGGGATACCGACACCGCCCTGAAGCTGGCGGAAAAAGCCTTTGCGCTGAAGCCCAAACATGAGGAAACGCAGGACCTGCTTCTGAAGCTGCAGGCGGGTTCCGAGGATTGGCGCGGCGCGCGCAAGACGCTGGACGCCAAGCTGAAATACGGGGCTTTGCCGCGTGACGTGCACAAACGTCGCGATGCGGTTCTGGCATTGTCAGAGGCCAAGGATGTGGTGGCGGAGGGCAATTCCATCGAGGCCCGGGAGACCGCGATCGAGGCCAACCGCCTGTCACCCGACCTGATCCCCGCCGCGATTATGGCGGCGGGCACCTATGTCGAGCAGGGCAAGACCCGCTACGCCACCCGGGTTCTGAAAAAGGCATGGGACGCGCAGCCCCATCCCGAGCTGGCCGCCGCCTATGCAAGAATTGAGCCGGAGGAGACGCCCGCGGCCCGCATCAAGCGGTTCAAGGCGCTGATCAAGTCGCAGCCAGACCATCCCGAAGCCAAAATGCTGATGGCAGAGCTGAACATCGCCGCCGAAGATTTCCCCGAAGCCAAGCGTGCCCTTGGTGATCTTGTGAACGCTGATCCGACGGCCCGCTCGCTGACCATCATGGCCGCGATCTCCAGGGGGGAGGGCGATGCGGACAGCGTGGTGCGCGGTTGGCTCGCCAAAGCGCTGGCCGCGCCGCGTGGTCCGCAATGGGTCTGTGACAATTGCCAGCAAATCCACGGCGGCTGGGAACCGGTCTGCACCAATTGCAAAAGCTTCGACACGCTCAGCTGGCGCGCGCCACCCGAGACCGACAGCAATGCCAATCCGGGCGTCGAAATCCTGCCACTGATCGTTGGTGCTATCGAAGACAAGACCACATCAGAGCCCGGGAGCAGCATGGTCGAGGCAGATCATGAGGTGATCATCGTGGAGCCTTCCGAGGGTGAAGCGTCCGACACAGCGCCAGATAACGGTGGTAAGCCGTGATCGGTCATGGTGCGGCCGGATAAAGATTCTACCTTCACTCCGCGCCCAGCCAATGGTAACTAGCGCTCCGATGTAGCCTTGGCACTGGTAAATGGGTTCCTCTCGGGACCTGAGCGCCGAGACGCTCGCCTCAATAGCTCAGCTGGCAGAGCAGGTCCTTCGTAAGGACAAGGTCGGGGGTTCGAGTCCCTCTTGAGGCACCAAAACCCTTTATTTGTTGAGAAATTTTAACTTTTGATTGGCTGGGGTCCGTTGGAATGAAACTGTTGCATCGCTTGTCTGCCTTGGAGGCGGTTGGGTTTTGGCGTGGAACATTGCACTTGGCCCCCCGTTCAAACACCATTGCTTCTACCGTGAAATCACTCTGCGTGCGGAGCGATGTTATCTGCGTTACCCGCTGTCCTGTCAGGGCCTCGTCGCGCTGCTATCCCGGTGCGCATATTACAAATATTAACGCTAATCGATAATCGGTGGGAGTTGCGCCCTCGTATCAATACTGTTATCGGTAATGTGGGTTTGGCGCCGTTCACGTGGATCTGAAGCCCGAACATACACCCAGGAACGGAGTGGCATCAGTGATTCAGCG
>CALFWN010000367.1 GCA_937928335.1 uncultured Litoreibacter sp.
GCCTCGTAGTATCGGATCGTATCAACTTTGAGCCCCGACCGGGCCGCAGCCTCAGAGATGCGCATCACAAAAGACCTCCTGTAGACCCGCAGATACCGGCCTCGAGTAACTCCAGGTCAAGAAGAAATCCGATAAAAAAGCCCGGCCCATTGCGGACGTTAGGCACTGTCATTGGTTTCTGCGTTCGCATCCCGCATAGGAGCCGTTCGCTGTTAGCGCAAATTCTGATTATTGCTTAGCCAGAGAATGGCAGGCAAAGCCGCTCTATGGACCGTCTCAGACACTACCGCTGCATAGTTGAATGGTAATGATCTTCGGCGTTTCGAATCCTTGGTCTCGTGTCGGGAGAATGTGCAAGGTGATACAGAATTCTGATGTCCATAACCTCAGCGAATTGCTAGAAAATTGTTAGGAGGACCAATGTCCGACAGGAATAAGACTGTAACCATTAAGATCTATGACGACAGACATAGGTCAAACTGGGCTTCGATTAGTTTCAGCCGAGCGGTCAAATTCTGGGCCGAATCGACAGCTACCGACAGCAATGTCTACAAGGCAATCGCTGCGTACTATTCCTTATTTCACTTTGGTTCATTCTTCCTTTTGATGTGTACCGTTGAAGGGAACCGTTCTCCCCAGGCGAGGATCGAAAGAACGATTGACAGCAGATCAGACCCGCGGAGGAGCATTCAACACCCCTACATGGAGACGTTTCTAACCGAACTGGTCAGTTTAGGGATGCCTGAACAGTTCTTAAGTGCTTTTCGGAAGTGCAGAGAAATGAGGGAATTTGTAAACTACGGTCCAGACCTACTCAGGGAAAGATCAGGACTACGCGTAGACAATCGAAAGTTTACTGTGGATGATTTGAGCGATCAGCTCGCCCGTCACGAACAATTGGTAAAAGAGGCGCTGGCTTGGTTCACAAAATGGCATAGCGAGCCTGATCTTGTTGCCAGTTGTATTGATCGCGTCTCTCCGTACTTTGCGCCGCACGAAGACAACGATGGCCTTCCGTTCTATCGTGACTGGTCCGATACAGGAGTTTGCGCCACGGCAGAAAAACTAATTCGGGAGCTACATGAGATTGCACATCAGATTGCATTTCCTGACTCGCACAAGAAGTAGCCAAATGGACAATCTATAGATTGGATACCTTGACCTACAGTCCATCTCGGCCCATAGCCGTCGTCCGCCGAAGATATTAGATGCTGCGGTGCGGCCCGTCGAACCAGTCATTCGCTGCGACTGCAAAACCTCAGCTCAAGCGAACTTACAGTTTGTGGGACTCTTCTGTCTTTCGCTGCATGTGCTTCAATGTCGGCTATTCGTTTTCAACCCGCTCTGTGGTTGCTACAAACTATTCATGCACGACACGACTTTGACGTTTTTTCCACCTGCCAACACCCGCATACACGAGGTCTGCGGTGCTGGGGCATATGTATTTGCCTTCATACTTGCCGCTCGACTTGGTGGTCCGCTCATGTGGGTGCGCGAGGATTGGGAAACCCATCAGGTTAACCCAGATGGGTTTGCCGGTTTTGTGGAACCCGCTGATTTGACGATCTGCCACACCAAAGATCAAGCCATGACGCTGGCCGTTGCAGAAGAGGCGCTGCGGTCTGCTGCCGTGCCATTGGTTGTGGCGACGCTAACCAAACCCTTGGGGCTGACCGAAGGGCGGCGTTTGCAGCTTGCCGCACGAGAAGGCAAATCAACCGGCTTGGCTATCATCCCCGAAGGTATGGGCAGCAATGCCGCTGAAACACGTTGGCGTTGCAATCCGGTTTTTGAGGCAAGGCAATATCCGCAGGACTCGACTCTGCAAAAATGGGCTCTTATTAAGAACAAATCAGGAACATTGGGTGTCTGGCATGTTCGATGGGATAGAGCGGCGCGTCGTCTCGTTATGGTTTCCCCGGCTGGCGAGTGACCGGGCGCTGCGGCTGTGCCCGGTGGATGGGCCATTCATCCTGACTTTCAAACACAAGAATGCCAATCGCATTTACTGCCTGAATGCAGCAGCAGCAGAACAGGGTCTGCACCAAGATATGCCCTATGCCGATGCCCGCGCCTTTTGCCCGGACCTGCAAAGCCGCGTGGCAGAGCCGGAACAGGATCATAGATTTCTACACATCCTGCGCCGCTGGGCCACGCGCTACTGTCCTTGGGTCGGGTTAGAGGGCACAGACGGGTTGGTGATGGACATCACCGGGTCCGCGCATCTGCTAGGTGGTGAAGACAGGATGCTTGCGGATATGCGCGCTCGGTTAATGCGGGCGGGATTGTCTGTGCAAATCGGATGCGCAGACACGCGCGGGGCGGCCTGGGCCTTGGCACGTCATGGCGAAGGGGTCGCTGCCGCCGGAGATATGTTACCTGCTTTGACCCGCCTCCCCCTCACCGCCTTGCGCATTGAAGATGAGACATCAGTGACATTGCAGCGTTTGGGCCTGCGCTGCATTGGTGATTTGGCGCAAGCGGCGCGGGCGCCACTCACCCGTCGGTTTGGGCCTATGCTTCTGCATCGGCTGGATCAGGCTTTGGGCGTTCAGCCGGAAGAGATTTCCCCATATACCGACCCACCGCATTATGCGGCGCGGATGTCATTGCCCGAACCCATTGGCTTGCTGTCTGATGTGATGGCCGGAACCGAGCGGCTGCTTGTGCAGCTTTGCACCAAGCTGAAAACGCAAGAGATGGGCGCGCGAACACTGTGCCTCAGTCTGCGACGGGTCGATCAGGACCATCAACAGGTTGAGCTGCGGTTGGCCCGCCCCTTGCGCGACCCGCACCGCATTTTGTCGCTGTTTGGGCGAGGCCTGAAAGAAACCAATGCGGGGTTTGGCATTGATCTGCTCAGGTTAGAAGCAACGCAGGTCGAAGCTCTGCCATCCCGGCAAATGAGCCATGTTGTCGATGGCCGCCAAGATAAGCTGGATGATCTGATCTCGCGATTGGGCACGCGTATTGGTCTGGAAAATATCCGTCGGTTTTTACCCGCTGACAGCCACATCCCTGAACGCAGCTTTATTGTGGCACCTGCGGCCTATTCAGAACCGGCAGGCAATTGGGTCAGCATGAAGCCACGCCCGATATGTCTGTTCCCACCCGAACCCATCGCGGTCACTGGATCACGCCCGCCGAAACATTTCCGGTGGCGGCGCATGTCGATGACCACTGGTCGCGCAACCGGGCCAGAGCGTATCGCCCCGGAATGGTGGCTAGAGGATGATAATTGGCGATCAGGTCTGCGCGATTATTGGCATGTGGAAACCATACAGGGACGGCGTCTTTGGGTGTTTTACACGCCACAAAATCCAGGTTGGTTCGTACAGGGGGAATTTGCATGATCGAAGTCAACCGCACCCATCGCCCTGTTGACGCATTTAAACGGGAGCTGTTGGAAACCCGCATACAGCAACAGGATTATGCCGAACTTTGCGTCACGACGAATTTCACCTTTTTGACCGGGGCATCCCACCCTGAAGAGCTGGTCGTCCGCGCCGCAGAATTGGGCCTCTCCGCCGTGGCAATCACCGATCACAATTCACTGGCCGGGGTGGTTCGTGCCTGGAGTGCGCTGAAAGAGTTAAAGCGTGAAACACAAGATGCGTTGCAAATTCGATCGCATCATCAGATGGATTCATCCTCTCGGCAAGATGTCGGGCACAAGAGATCGATCACCAAACCGACAAAGGGAACCTTGCCAAAGCTCATTGTCGGATGCCGTCTGGTTTTGCAGGACAGTGCGGTTCACTGGATCGCGTTGCCGCGGGATCGAGGCGCTTATGAACGGCTCAGCCGCTTGCTGACCCAAGGCAGACGCCGCGCTGAAAAAGGCCAGTGCATCCTATACACCAAGGATATGCTCGCTGGGTGCAAAGGCATGATCCTGATCGCCCTGCCACAAGGGCGTTTGCTCAAAGCAGCCTCAGACATTCGTACAATCGGGCAGCGCTTTCCAAATCATGTTTTTCTGGGGGCCGCCCCCCGATACGATGGCAGCGATCAGGCTTACCTGGCGGCCTGCGCCCAATTGGCGCAGCGCACATCTGCACCAATGGTCGCTGTCGGGGATACGTTGATGCATCACGCCAGCCGTCGGCAGTTGGCCGATGTGCTAACCTGTATGCGCGAACATATCACCATTGATAACATCGGCACTCTGGCCTTACCCAATGCAGAACGGCGTCTCAAAGCGGGGGCAGATATGGCGCGCCTGTTTCGCGATCACCCGGCGGCACTGCGCCGTACATTGGAAATCGCAGACAGGTGCAGCTTTGATCTGGGCGAGCTATCTTATGAATACCCGCATGAAGAAACAGACACCGAAACACCTCAGGAGCGCCTGGAGCGCCTGGCGCAGGAAGGAATGAAACGGCGCTACCCTGACGGCCCGCCAGACAGGGCAACCGAGCTGATGCGAAAAGAACTGGCCGTGGTAAAGGAATTGGCGTTCCCGGCCTATTTCCTGACCGTGCATGACATTGTGCAATTCGCCAGATCAAAGGGCATTTTATGTCAGGGGCGCGGGTCGGCGGCCAATTCCATCCTGTGCTATCTTTTGGGTATCACCGATGTCAGTCCGGATATGATTGCAATGGTGTTTGAGCGCTTCGTGTCAAAGCACCGAGGCGAGCCGCCGGATATTGACGTGGATTTCGAACATGAACGCCGCGAAGAGGTGATCCAGTGGATTTACAAGAAATACGGTCGCCATCGTGCCGGGCTATGCGCCACGGTGATCCATTTTCGGACACGTGCGGCCATCCGTGAGGTCGGAAAAGTCATGGGGCTTAGTCAGGATGTGACCGCAGGATTATCGGGGCAAATCTGGGGCATGACCAATGGCGGCATTGACCTTGACCGTATGCGTGAACTGGGCCTTGATCCTGAAGACCGCCGTTTGATGCAAACCATTAGGCTGATCAGCGAGATCATCGGCTTTCCCCGACATCTGTCGCAGCATGTGGGAGGCTTTGTCATCACCCGTGGGCGGCTGGATGAACTTGCCCCCATTGAAAATGCCGCGATGGAGGATCGCACCGTCATTTGCTGGGATAAGGACGATATAGACGCCTTAGGCATCCTGAAAGTAGATGTGTTGGGTCTGGGTATGCTCAGCTGCATTCGAAAAGCCTTTTCTCTGATGCAGGATCATAACGGGCACGACCTCAGCATTGCGGCCGTCCCACAAGAAGACAAAGCCACCTATGACATGCTGTGTCGTGCTGATGCGGTGGGCGTTTTTCAGGTGGAAAGCCGGGCGCAGATGAACTTTCTGCCCCGGATGAAACCCCGCACCTTTTATGATCTTGTGATTGAGGTGGCTATTGTCCGCCCCGGCCCCATTCAGGGCGATATGGTGCAGCCCTATATCCGCCGCCGCAATGGGCAGGAAAAACCTGAACCTTTTGGCCCGGCCTTGGAGAAAGTGACAGAACGCACCCTTGGGGTGCCCTTATTTCAGGAACAGGCCCTGCAAATTGCAATTGTGGGGGCCGGGTTTTCTGCCGAAGAGGCGGATCATCTGCGCCGTTCACTCGCATCTTTCCGGCGCATGGGCACGATCGGGACATATCGGGACAAGTTCATCAATGGTATGCTCAAAAACAACTATAGTCCCGACATCGCCGAACGGTGTTTTGGCCAAATTGAAGGGTTTGCCGATTACGGCTTTCCTGAAAGCCATGCCGCCGCCTTTGCCATGCTGGCCTATGTCTCAGCTTGGTTGAAATGCCATCACCCGGCGATTTTTGCCTGTGCTTTGTTGAATTCCCAACCGCTGGGGTTTTATGCCCCGGCACAGATTATCCGCGATGTCCGCCAACATGGGGTCGAGACACGGCCTATCTGCATCAACCACTCCGAATGGGACAATACGCTGGAACGCCGCCCTGATGGCGCTTTGGCGCTGCGGTTAGGATTTCGCCAGATCAAAGGATTCAAAGAGGAAGATGCCACATGGCTTGTCGCTGCGCGTGGCAATGGCTACCCAGACCCACAGGCGTTATGGCTACGCGCAGGGCTGTCCCCGCGGGCGCTGACGCGATTATGCGAAGCTGATGCCTTTACTGATACGGGTTTGACGCGCCGCGCGGCACTGTGGCAGGTCAAAGCCATCCAAAGCCCCAGGCCCTTACCGCTTTTCAACGACCCAATTGACGGAGAAGCCATCGATGAGCCAGCCGTTCATCTACCCAACATGCAATTGGGTGAAGAAGTGGTCGAAGATTACGTCTCAACCCGGCTAAGCCTACGCGCCCATCCAATGGAGCTGCTGCGGCCCACATTTGCGAACCTTGTCACCCATGCCTCTTTGCAGGACATTCCTTTGGGGCGGTATAGCGTCTGCGGACTTGTTATCACCCGCCAGCGCCCCGGTACGGCGTCGGGGGTGATTTTTCTAACCCTTGAAGATGAAACAGGCGTGAGCAACGTCGTTGTCTGGCCAAAAGTATATGAGCGGTTTCGGCGTATCGTAATGGGCGGGCGGCTGCTGCATGTGCAGGGGTATCTGCAACGCGAAGGCATTGTTGTGCATCTGATCGCGCAAGATATTCAGGACATGTCACATAGACTATCCGAATTAGGCCACCCTCAGCCTGAAGCTCTCACCACCGAAGGCCCCCGCACTGACGACACCCCGAAAACCGCCCGCTACCCCGCCCGCGCCATGCACCCCCGCGATCAAGCGAAACGGTTATTTCCAAGTCGTGATTTTCACTAGAGCAGGCATTCGCGCAGAGCGCAGCGTTGCGCAGTATGGGCTCAGATATCGATGGGCTCTGCGATGCTAAGAGTATCTTCCAGTGCAACGCCAAGGCAACGAACAGTGCTGTCAACCTTAGTATGGCTGAGCAGTAATTGGACCGCAGGAAGATTGCCTGTCTTTTGATAAAACTCCGCTGCCTTTGTTCGGCGGAGCGAATGCGTGCCGTATCCGCTCGGTTCTAGGCCAATCGTCGTCACCCAGTTACGAACGAGCCGTCCATGCTGGCGCGTCGAGATGTGTGGCCGGTCATGGAACTGGCCGGGGAATATGAACCGACACGCAAACATCTCTGGCGATTTGACCCAAGCCTTGCGTTTCGGGGTGGTTACGGGAAGTTGGACTCTTGGCATGACTTGCCCTCCTATCCTCCCTCCAAACCCAATCACCAGTACCACGCTGGCGGAGGGATTGTATCACCCGAAACAAGGTCAATTTTCAGGAGCTGGCCGACTGCGTCGGCGTTGCATCGTATTCGACCGCTCTGAGCTTAAACGGCCGGGTTGCTCTGTTACAGAGGATGTCTGAATTGGTACGCCATATGCTGGGGAAAACAGGCAATTACCACCGCAGTTGCCCGAAATCTAAAACACAGCTGACCTTTCCAGAAAGGCAGCCTTCTGGGAGAACCGAGTATTTGTTTCCTCATTTCTGGACTTGAAGGTCGGCTCAAGATTGCGGCGCATGCTCTAAAAACTTACTCGATCACCGCCTTTGAGAACCAAGATCTCGCGGGCCTCGTCTGGGGTTGCGACCTGGCAGCCGAGTTCTTCGACAATGCGTCTGACCTTGGCAACTTGTTGCGCGTTGCTTTCTGCCAGCTCCCCGCGCGAGATAAACAGGCTGTCCTCTAACCCGACGCGCACATGACCGCCCATCTGACTGGCGGTTGTTGCCATCGGGATTTGTGACGCGCCTGCTGCAAGAATCGACCAGCGGTAATTATCGCCGAACAGTTTGTCGGCAGTCTTTTTCATGAAGACCAGATTGTCGATATCGGCGCCGATGCCACCCAAGATGCCCATGACGAACTGGATAAACACCGGCGCTTTGAACAGGCCAGCGTCCATGCAGAACTTCAGGTTATAGAGGTGGCCCACGTCATAGCATTCATGCTCGAACTTGATGTCGTGCGGGGCGAGTGTATCGGCGGCTTCGCGGATGTCGCGGAAGGTGTTACGGAAGATGTTCGCGTCTGAGTTCGCGACATAATCCTTTTCCCAGTCGAACTTCCAATCGTCGTTCCCATAGCGTTTCGCCAGTGGGTGAAAGCTGAAATTCATCGACCCCATATTCATGCTGCACATTTCAGCGCTGAAGGTGGCCGCGGGGTTGATCCGGTCTTGGATCGACAGCGTCAGCGACCCGCCGGTTGAGATATTTACGACGGCATCACTGGCCTGTTTGATGCGCCCGAGGAATGGTTTGAAATCGTCTGGGTTGACCGATGGCGCGCCGGTTTCATTGTCCCGCGCGTGCAGGTGCAGGATGGATGCCCCCGCCTCGGCGGCTTCAATCGCTTGCGCGGCGATATTGTCATAGGTGTAGGGCAAGGCGTCCGACATGGTTGGCGTGTGGATCGCGCCGGTGACCGCGCAGGTGATGATAGTGCGCTGCTGTTTTGCCATAGGTTAGGCTCCTTTGTCCGCGTCGTGCGTTCGGACACGGTAGCTGAGGGGGAAAAGTTCAAGGTCAAACCGGCTACGGATCAAACCCCAGACCCCTTTGGGCGCCTTGAGCATGATGATGATGGCGACCAGCCCCAGAACGATCAGATATGTGGTCCCAAGATCGGCAAGGGTTTCGCGCAACACGAAGAACAGGATCGTGCCGATGATTGGCCCTTCGAGCGTGCCGATACCGCCGATGACGACGATGAAGATCACAAAAGCCGTCCAGTCGTTGACCGAGAATGCCGCGTCAGGGGATATCCGAAGCTTTTGCAAGAAAATCAGCCCGCCGATGATGGCTGTGAAGGCGGAGGTCACGACATAGACTTCAAGCTTGGTGCGCCAGATATTGATGCCGAGGCCTGCGGCGGCAACCTCGCTGTCGCGGATTGCTGTGAGGGCAAGCCCGCGGTTTGAGCGCAGGTAAAGATAGACACAGGCGATGACGATTACGGCCGCACCGAGGGCCAGCCAGTAGCTGAGCGCCTCGCGGCCTGATCGGGAGTCGGCGAGCGAACGGACCACATCCACTGGCAGGGAGGAACCCGACCCACCGCCCAGTGAGGAGGCTTGCGCGAAACTTAGGCGGAAGACCTCAGCCATGACCCATGTGCCGATGGCGAAATACGCACCCTTGAGGCGAAAAATCAGGGCGGCGATGGGGACGGACAGAAAGCCGGCCAGTATGCCGCCTGCGAGGATGGCTGCGATCGGGTGCAGCCCGCCGAACATCGTCAGCGCGAATAGAAGGTATCCTCCGAAACCCACATAGGCTTGCTGCCCAACTGAGACCAGACCAGCATAGCCCGCCATCAGGTTCCACAGCATGGCGAGGGAGAGGTAGAGGTATATTTCACCCAAGAGACGCAGATCAGCACGCCCTGCCCACCACGGCGCGGCAGCCAGCACAAGTAGACCAAGGGCTGCGATCACCATTGCAACTTGTGCAGAACGGCTGGTTCTGACAATGCGGGCGCTCAATGGTCTACCCTCGGAAACAGGCCCTGCGGGCGGATGGCAAGGACAACAAGAAACGCGATGTGACCGGCCAGAAGCTGCCAGCCTGGATCAATTTTGGCCCCAATGGTTTGCGCGACGCCAAGAATGACGCCACCGGCCAACGTGCCCCACAGATTACCGAGGCCGCCGATGATTACGGCTTCAAAGCCAAAGATCAGACGTGCTCCGCCAACAGATGGATCAAAGCTGGTGCGTACGCCAAGCAGGATGCCTGCGATTGCGGTGACTGCCAGCGCCAAAGCCATCGCCATGCCGAAGACATGCGCTTTGTTCAGCCCCATCAGCTGCGCGATGTCGGAATTGTCCGAGGTGGCGCGGAAGGCGCGGCCCAAGGCCGTGCGGTAGAAGATGAATTGCAGGCCAGCGATCACGGCGATGGCGATTGCGAAGGTCAGGACCGGCAAGACCCCAAGCGTCAGCCCGCCCACCGGCACACTGGCGGTTTCGATCACGCCCGCGTTCATCTTCTGCGGGTCGGCTGAATAGAGCTCAAGCAAGGTGTTTTGCAGGATCACGGACAGTCCGAACGTCACCAACAGCGGCGGCAGGATATCGCCGCCCAAGGTGCGGTTCAGGATGCCCCGTTGCAGCACGTAGCCGATCCCAGCCATCGCAGGCATGACAATCAACAGGGCCATAAACGGGTGAATGCCCAGCATCACCGTTGTTGACAGGCCCATATAGGCAGCCAGCACGATCAGATCGCCATGAGCGATGTTCACGAGCCGCATGACCCCAAAGATGAGTGACAGGCCGGCGGCGAACAGGGCGTAGAGCCCCCCAAGCAGGGTCCCCTGCATGATGGCGGAAATCCACTCCATTAGGCCTCTACTCCGAAATAGGCGCGGGTGATGTCGTCGCGCGAGATGGTGTCAGTTGCGCCCGTCAGCGACACGCGGCCTTCCTGCAGGCAATAGGCCCGCGATGAGACGGAGAGTGCTTTGCCGATGTCTTGTTCGACAATCATCGCGGTCATGCCGTCGCCGACGATATCGGGCAAAGCGTCATAGATCGATTTGATGATGACAGGGGCGAGGCCAAGGCTGATTTCGTCAAACAAGATCAGATCGGGGTTCGCCATCAGCGCCCGCCCGATTGCCACCATCTGCTGCTGCCCGCCTGAAAGCGTAGTCGAGGCCTGATCCTTGCGTTCCTTCAGGATTGGGAACAGCGCATAGACCTTGCCCAGCGACCACTGCCCCGCGCGGCCCGTTTGCGCGCCAATCAACAGGTTTTCCTCAACCGATAGCGACGGGAACAATTGGCGGCCTTCTGGCACCAGCGCGATGCCTTTCTGGGCCACTTGATCGGCCCGTAAGGCTCCGATGGTATCCCCTTGATAGCTGACTTGCCCGGCTTGGTTCTTTAACAGTCCAGCGATAGAGCGCAGCAGGGTGGTTTTGCCCGCACCGTTCGCCCCGATGATAGCCACAACTTCACCTGCGGCTATCTCCATATCAATGCCAAACAAAGCTTGGAAATCGCCGTAATGCGCATCGAGTTTGCGCAGCGACAAAACAGGATCAGGCATCGGCGGCGATCCCCAGGTAAATCTCTTTCACTTCGGCGCTTTCCATGATGGCTTTGGGATCGCCCTCGGCAACCTTGCGCCCGAAATCGATGACGATGAGCCGTTCGGCCACGGCCATGAGGGCGTGGACGACATGTTCGATCCAGATGATCGTGGTGCCATTTGCGTGGATGCGTTTGATCGTGTCGATCAAAGCCCCGCATTCAGCGTCTGTCAGCCCGCCTGCGATTTCATCGAGCAGCAATAGTTTGGGCTTGGCCGACAATGCGCGGGCCAGTTCAAGCCGTTTGCGTTCGAGCAAGGACAAAGACCCGGCGCGCATATTGGCTTTGTCGCTGAGGCCCGTTTCGGTCAGTACAGCGAGCGCGTGATCCTCGGCCTCGCGCCCGCGCAAGCCAGCCCCTTGTGTGGCACCGACAAGGGCGTTTTCAAACACCGTCATGCCTGTAAAAGGTTGCGGGATCTGAAACGACCGCGCCACGCCCATTTTACAGCGCGCCGCAGCGGGAAGTTTGGTGATGTCGCGCCCATCAAAGCGGACCGTGCCGCTGTCAGCGCGCAATGCCCCTGTAATCAGGTTGAAGAGCGATGTCTTGCCCGCACCATTGGGGCCGAGGATGCCAACGGCTTCACCTTGGGCCACGTCAAAGCTGCTGGCGTCGGCCACAGTAACCGCGCCGAACGACTTTTGCAGGTCATTGATAGACAGAAGTGCGGACAAGACAGGTTTCCTTAGCTCAACAGTTTCAGCTCGCCGCCCACAGGGATGTTGGGCGCAGCTGCATTGTTGGTGATGACAAGCTCCATCGCGTCGCCTGTTTTCTGCCACTGACCCGCAACCAGCGGCGTTTTGGTGACATTGGGCACAGGGCCCGCGCCAAAGTTCACATCTCCCACGATGGTGGACATATTTGTCGCCTTGATCGCATCAACAATCGCCATCGGATCATCAAGATCAGCCGCACGCGACACGACATCGCGCACCACTTCGAACAACGCGTGCTTAAAGCCAATCGGTTGGGTCCAGGGGCGGCCAGTCGCGGCAGTGTAGCCGTTGGCTAGATCACCTGCGCTGTCGCCTGTAAGGGACGAGTTGAACGGGTGGTTCGGGCTCCACCAGACCTCGGACGTGAGGCCATCACCCCGATCACCAAGGCTTTCGATGACGGAAGGGAACAGCAGCGCCTTGCCGATGGTCACGACCTTGGGGCGGAAATCCTGCTGCGCGGCCTGCGCCCAGAAGGTCGCGAAATCCGGGGGGATCATATTGCCGGTGATGATCTCACAGCCTGCGTCCTTGAAGGCGGCGATGTAGTTGGAGAAGTCATCGTTGAGCGGCTGGTAGCGGCCCGGATCGGTGAGGGCATAACCTGCTTCGGATAGTGGTTTGGGGAAGCCAAGTTCCGGGTCGCCCCAGGCGTTGCCGTCCGCATCATTGGGGAACAACCCGCCGATGTTTTTGGCCGCTCCCGAACTGCCCCACAGGTCAAGGAAGTTGCCGATGACGTCTTCAAGACCCCAGAAGAAGTGATGGGTGAAATCAAAGCCTTCGGCAGGGTTGCCATTGCGCCCGAAGAAATAGGGCTGCCACGGGCAATCAGTGGTGATGCAGGGCACCTCGTTAATCTCGGCCTGATCAGAAACCGGGTTTGTGGTGTCGGGCGTGGACGCTGCGACCATGATGTCCACTTCGTCGCCCAAGATCAGGTCGGCTGCGACTTCGGCAGCGCGGTTCGGGTTCGACTGGCTGTCTTTCGAGATGATCTCGATGTTATAGGACTTGCCGTTGTTTTTAACGCCGCCCGACAGGGCTGCTTGGATGCCTTCAAGCACGAAATCATCGGCCTCGGCAAAGCCTGCCAAGGGGCCCGTACGTGGGCTGACATGGCCCACTTTGATGGTCGGTGTTTGCGCATAGGCGCGGGTGGATGTCAGGATCGCGGGTGCGGCGGCGGATGCGGCAAGCCCCCCGAGTACGTGGCGTCTGTTAGGTGTCGTTTTCATCTTTGCTCCTCCCAAAGCTATGATTAATTTGGCAAAATCGCCTCTAGTTTTCTCAGGTGTTCGGCTACGCGGGCTTTCGTCTCTTCCAGATCGCCCGGTTTCCAATCGCGCAACCCCGCGCCTGCGGCCATGCCGCTGCGGCCCGCGTCGCGCATTTTTTGCAGGTAAGGGGACGGTGTGCTCGAACCTTCAAGATCGAACAGAACCTGGGTGTGAATGTTTTGGGTTAGCTCCAGCCCTACAAGGTCGGCATTCTCAAGCGGGCCAAGCACGGCGAGCCTGCGGCCAAAGCTGGCTTTGACCACGTTATCGACGGTCTCGGCATCGCAGATACCATTCTCAACCAGCGAAATTGCTTCGCGCCACAACGCGTGTTGCAAACGGTTCCCGATGAAACCGGGGACATCTTTTTCGACCATAGCGGGGGTCTTGCCTGCCTGCGCCAGCAGGTCAAACATGCGTTGCGCGAGGTCTGGATCCGTCCATTCGGTTTTCACCACTTCCACCAGCGGGATCATATGCGGCGGGTTCCACCAATGGGTGCCAAGCGCGCGGTGGCGGCCAGACAGCCCGCCCATGATCTTAGAAATTTGGATAACCGATGTGTTTGACGCAAGGATCGCATCAGCGGACGCATGGGCTTCGATATCAGCGAATATCCTTTGCTTGAGTTCGAGCTTTTCCGGCGCGGCTTCGAAAACGACATCGGCGTTGTGAACGGCAGTGGCGAGGTCCGGTGCGAGGTTCACGCGATTCAGCGCGCCGGATACCTCATCCGCGTCCGCTCCCAGCAAGGCCAGGCTTTCGGCGATCCGTGCAAGGCAAGAGGCCAACATATCGGCCATAGGGTCCGTCACGCTGACCCGATGCCCGGCACGCGCGAAGGTTAGGGCAATGCCATGACCCATCAACCCAGCGCCAATGACCGCGATATGCTGACCCGCTTGCGTCATCCTGCGGTATAGCCGCCATCGGCATAGAGGATGTGCCCGGTGTAGAAATCCGACGCTGCGGAGGACAAGAAGAGCAGTGGCCCAGCAAGGTCTTCAGGCTCTCCCAAACGGCCCTTGGGCACGCGGGCAAGGAAGCCGTTGCGCACGGCCGTCGCCTCCTTTGTGTCTTCGAACATCCATGCGGTCAGCGGGGAACGGAAGACCGTCGGCGCAATCGCGTTCACGGTAATCCCTGTCGCCCCCAATTCGCAGCCCAGCGATTTCGTCATACCATCCACGGCAGCCTTGGACGCGCAATAAGCGGTGTAGCCCGCTGGATGGCCGAGCAAACCTCGCGCAGAGGACACAAACACGATCTTGCCGCCACCCCCTTGCGCCTTCATCTGCACGGTCGCGGCCCGGGCGATCAGCCAGCTTTGGGTGACATTGGCGTCCATCACCCCATCAAAGATTTCAGGCGCCATGTCTTCGATCTTGGCCACCTTGTTCATGCCCGACGCCACGACCAGAATGTCGAGCCGCCCAAAGGCTTTGATCGCCTCAGCGACCATTTCACCGCAAACGGCTTCGCTGTCTGGGCGGGCATTGATCTGGTGGACGTCGCCCGTGCATTTGGCGGCAACCTCTGCCATCGCCTCTGCATTGCCCGCGGCCAGCACGACCTTGCATCCAGCACCTGACAGGCACTGTGCCGCCACCGCGCCAAAGGCACCTGACGCGCCAGTGATCAAGGCAACCTTGCCTTTCACATCGAACATGGAAAGTGGATTGTCGAGTGACATATGCCTACTCCGGTCTTTTGCCGTCAGGATACGGGATCACGACAAGTATCTTACAAATGTGGTTGGTTTTATTCTCGATCCGGCGGACTTCGCCCGGGGGAATGGTGCAGCTATCCATCGGGCCGAGGACTGTTTCGGTGCCATCCACTTCAATCGTCATTTCGCCTTCAAGGACGACATAGACCTTCTCGAAAGGGGTGCTGTCTGGACCAGCGCCACCGCCGGGTAAAAACTGGGAAAAGCCGACCCATTGGTTTTCCGGCCCGCCATCCTCAAACCCCTGCAAGCGCAACCCGGTGACGCCCCAATGGTTGGGGGCGTCATAGGTTTCAGCATCTGCATATCGCTTGAGGTGCATTAGAAAGCGTCCCCGGCCTCAATGCGGTAGGCCTGCTTCTTGTCGGTTATGGCAACCAGACGGATGATGCAGCCGTCGCCGCGATCCCAATTCCAGGGGAAGAAGGCAAAGGTCACACGCTTGCCTGTGACAGCATCCAGATCGCCGCCTACGTTTTCAATTCCGAGAATACCGTTTGAGAACAGCGTGTTGTGCACAGGCTCCCAGTCAGGAAAGTCATCTTTCCAGTCGTTGCCGCCGGACCATTCCTTATACTCTTCTTCAAGATGCGGCAGGATCGGGCCGTTGCGCTGTGGACCGATGGCTGTGGCAAGAGGGTGGTCATTGGCTTGGGTGTCGTGGCCGACAACCTTGACACCCTTTTCGACCATCCAATCGGCGGCGGATTGCACCAGACCGGGACAATAGGCGAAGTAATCGCCGTCCTCATATTGCTTATGCCAGCCAGTGTTGATGATCAGCACATCGCCCTTGCGGATCGCATGACCGCAAGCCTGTTCCAGATCGTCGCCGGTGATGCTTTCCCACTTCTTCTTGGGGATCGACACAACCAGACCCGAGCCAAAGAAATGCGGCAGCGGCACTTCGTCGATAAAGGGTGTGCCTTGGACGACGTGGGCGGGCGCGTCGATATGTGTCGTCACGTGCATAGTGGTGGTGATCGTCTGGCTCAGCACGCCCGACTTGGCCATGTAGTGCTTTCGCTCAATGGCGACGTCCTTGAAATACGGCCAGTTCGGGCACTGGTATCCGAACCGATGGCTCAGGTTCACGAATTCAAGGCCCATATCGTTCTTAAGGTTATCCTGAAATTCAATTCCGCGGATCGTGACTGTCATCGGTTTCTCCCAAAAGCGTAGTAACGAGTGTTTCGCATTATGGTGCAATATGTACCGTATCGTGGTCAACTATTGATTTCTAAATTTTGCGCTTCTAGTCTATTGGCAGGGTCATAAACGACAAACACGCAGCGAGACATTTCAGGTGAACGTCCAAGATTCCCATAAAACACAAGGCATTCAGGTCATTTCGCGGGCTGCTGACATACTGCGTGCTCTGGGCGAAAACGCAGGCGGGCAGAGCCTTGGCCAGATTGCGCGCAAGGTCGAGCTGCCCCGTTCTACGGTACAGCGGATTGTTAGTGCGTTGATCTATGAGGGCCTCGTCGCATCCGACGGGGGCAATGGGGGAATCAGACTGGGGGATCAAATTCGGGTTCTGGCAAATGCACCGGCTTTTGATTTGCGCGAGCATTTTCGCCCACTCTTGGAGCAGATCGCCGCCGCCACATCCGAGACCGTTGACCTTGCCGTTCTGGAAGGCCCGCACATGCGTTTCATCGATCAAATTGAGGGAAGCCAACGCCTACGAACTGTCTCTACAATAGGTGACAAGTTTCCGCTTA
This sequence comes from uncultured Litoreibacter sp., assembly GCA_937928335.1. Classification (GTDB taxonomy): domain Bacteria; phylum Pseudomonadota; class Alphaproteobacteria; order Rhodobacterales; family Rhodobacteraceae; genus Litoreibacter. Next base: position 16,499 of record CALFWN010000367.1, read on the forward strand.
CGACAACGGCAAATGGGAAAGCAGCACTTGCGCAGCTCAGCGAAGCCTCGGCCCGCACGCTCGTTTCAACGGAACTCGAGTCTGATAGTGATATCGATGTGTTGATAAATGAATTGCGCGGCATCCGAAGCGGAGACATCGCAACCGATCTCGGTGAACATTCAGAAGAGGTCTGCGCCTTGGGTTTTGCCGTTATCGGACCCAATAAGGAGATTGCAGCGATTTCCGTTCCGGTTCCAAGTAGCCGTTTCCATCGGATTAGAGCTGACCTCACAAAGAAGCTGGATGGAATTAGAGACAAAGACGTTTCGTCCGCCTAAGAGGCAATCGGTGAAGCGGACATAAGCGCAGCCGCAGCGAAATGAGGCTGTTACCCGCATCCTGTTCCTTGCCACCGATTTCTTCGCTGCGCTCTGCATCAATGGCCACTACACTAGCTGTGTTGCGGCATAGGATATTTGGCTCATGCAGCTGTTCTCACGCTGCGCGCGCACGCAGCATAAAGCCAACACTTCCGCTATGGGGCTCACCAGACTTTCACTCCCCTTTCCACCAATGGCCGCTCTGTAGCCCTCAAGCACATTGAGCGTTCCGATTCTGGGTGTCTGTGCGCTCAAGACCCTTGCGACTGGTGAGCCGGGATATCGACCAGCGCTCCACGGCAATTTTTGCAGATGGAAGAGACTCAGGCGTCTTTCCATGCGCCGGGGGGAGCGTGCGGAGATGCCAATTGCCGACCTTCGCCACTATCAGAGGCCGGGTATCGGGGTTTGGGGGCATGAGGCGGGCGACACTTGTGTATTCCTGTCAAACACTATAAGATGCGTATGAAATATATCAAATGAACCATATATTTCCCGCCGAGCAAGCGTCTTCGTGAGCGAGCCAGTAAACGGTCGTTGGCTGCGACCCTCAAACTGATGAGACTCCATGATGATAAAGCTCCTTTTGCCCGCCCTCGTGCTGGGTTTTTCGCCGCTGACAGCATTTGCCGAAACCAAGCTCATTGACGTTGATATGCTGGAATCGCGACAGGTTCATGATGTCGCAAAAATAACGCCTCTCGCCATCACTGATGGGAAGCCGAAGGTTCTGATGCTCGACCTACCGGCCGGTGGGTTCGTCCCGCCGCATGAGACCGAGAGCGGGAGCGGGTTGCGGCTTTTGACCGTGATCAGTGGGAACCTTCACTGGGGCGATGGCACCGAAATGGACCCGGAGCAGGAGAGGGTCTTCCCGGCTGGGAGTGTCCTTGTGGTGTCCGAGCAAGAT
>CALFWN010000368.1 GCA_937928335.1 uncultured Litoreibacter sp.
ATGATGCAAAACGCGTTGCGTTTGCCGGGGATGGGGCCCACCAAAGGCGCGCCGTCAATCGTGTAGGTGATCGGGCCGTTCACCACCCGCTTGATCCCCACTTCCGTCAGCGCGGGCATCCGGGCAAACGCGCCCTCCAGCACGTCCATGACGCGCTCCAGATCGTCGGGGCAGAGGTCATTGGCCAAGTTCGGAGAGATCCCGTCCATCCCCCATGACCGGCAGCCCTGCTCGTAAAACCCCACCAGCAAGCCGTTCTTTTCCTGCCGCGAATAGTAATCCGAGATCGGGCAGCGCAGCAGCGGCATTCTGTGGCCCGCCTCGGCAATCGCGGGAATGTCTTCGGTGACAAAATACTGGTGTTCCATCGAGGCCACCGGATGATGCACCCCCATCATCGCGCCCACCTCATTGACCCGGTAGCCGCCGGCATTGACCACGATATCGGCGTCGATATCACCCTTGTCTGTGTGCACCGTCCAGGTGTCGTCACCCTTTTGCACCAACCCGGTGACGGCGGTGTGGCGATACACCTCCGCGCCCGCCTTGCGGGCATGAAAGGCCAAGGCCTGACACAGCTGCGCGGGGTCAATATCGCCGTCCTCGCCATCCCAAAGCCCGCCCAGCAGATTGTCGGTCGAGATCAGCGGATGGCGCCGCGCACATTCCTGCGCATCAATCACCTCGAACGTGACCCCCATCCCCCGCGCCATCGACGCGAAATGCCGATATCCCTGCATCTGCGCTTCGGTGTTGGCCAGCCTTATGCCGCCATCGCCGTGGTGGTAGCCCACCGGGTATTCGGGGTCGTCACGCAGCTTCTTGTAAAGCGCAATCGAGTGCGATTTCAGCCCCACCATCGTCTGGGTCATGCCGAAATTGGTCACTTGGGCGGCCGAATGCCATGTGGTGCCCGAGGTCAGCTCGTCGCGCTCGATCAGCACCACGTCGCTCCAGCCCTCCTGCGTCAGATGATAGAGCGTGGAACACCCGGCGATGCCGCCGCCAATCACGACAACTCTGGTTCTTGATTTCATCGCGCATCGCCTTTCCTGAACACCCGTCTGAAACCTGCGGCAAGCAGGCAGGGGGGCGCAATAGGCCCGGTGCCGGTTTCAGCTTTCCCAAGCCAAAGTTTCACGAAATACGGGCGTGTTTTTGCAAGACCTCGGCGCGATTTTCGGCAAAGCTACAGCCACGACAGGGGGAGGTCACAGCAATGGGCAGAGGCAAGACATCGGGGCGGCAGGCCCGCCTGGCCAAACGCGCGGCCCCGCCCGCCTATGACCCATGCCCGCCCGGCCAGCTTGGCGGGCAATACCGCCCTCTCAGCGAGGCCGATCTCCGGGCCATTTTTGACACTGCCCTGCGCCTGCTGGAAACTCTGGGCATGGGCGAAGTGCCTGACCGGCTCGCAAAAGACCTCCTGGCCGCAGGTGCTATCCAAGCCGATAACCGCCTGCAATTTCCGCGCGCGATGGTGCAAACCGCCATCAGCCATGCCGCCAAAACCTTCACCCTGCATGGCCGTGACCCGGCGCGCTCCATCACCGTGGGTGGGCAAGCTGTCTATTTCGGCACGGGCGGGGCCGCCGTGCAAACGCTCGATCTGGAGACCGCCACCTACCGCCCTGCGACCCTGCGCGACCTGCATGATTTCACTCGGCTGCAAGACCGCCTCGCCAATATCAGCTGGTTCACCCGTTGCTGTATCGCCACCGATGTTGCGGGCGAATACCCGCTCGACGTCAACACTGCCTATGCGCTTCTTGCCAACACCACCAAGCCCACAGCCACAGCCTTCACGCTGGCCGAGCATGTCGCGCCCATCGTCAGGATGCTCGATATCGCGGCGGGTGGCCCCGGCCAGTTTGCTGAAAAGCCCTTCATGAAAACCCATATCAGCCCGGTGATCTCTCCCATGCGCTTTGGGGAGGACGCGGTGGAGGTGGTTTACGCCTGCATTGCCCACAACATCCCGATGTCCTGCATCACCGCCGCGCAGGCCGGGGCCACGGCGCCCGCGACCTTGGCGGGGTTTCTGGCGCAATCTCTGGCCGAGACGCTGGCCTCCCTCGTGATGGTCAACGTCATCCATCCCGGCTTTCCAATGGTCTTCTCCAACTGGCCGCTGGTGATTGATTTGCGCTCCGGCGCGTTTTCGGGCGGCAGCGGGGAGACCGCCATTCTCAATGCCGCCTCCGCGCAGCTGTCCAACTGGCTGGGCCTGCCCTCCGGCGTGGCCAGCTCCATGACCGATGCCAAGGCGATTGATGCGCAATATGGCGCAGAGAAAGCCATGACCTCCTTTGCCGCGGCCACCGCAGGCGGCAACCTGATCTATGAAAGCTCCGGCATGACCGCCTCGCTTCTGGGCGCAAGTTTCGAGGCCTTCGTGCTGGATGACGAGATGCACTCCCACAGCTACCGCGTCCTGCGTGGCGTGGAGGTCACCGAGCAGAACCTCGGCTATGACGCGATTTGCGAGGCTGTGCTGGGCGAGGGGCATTTTCTGGGCGGTGCGCATACGCTGGCCGCGATGGAGCGCGACTATTTCTACCCGGCACTCGCTGATCGCAACGAGCCGCGCACATGGCAGCAATCGGGCGCGCAGGACGCATGGGCGCGCGCGCGCGCCAAAGCGCAGGACATTCTGGCCAGTCACCGCCCGAGCTATCTCAGCCTTGAGCAGGACGCGGCCATCCGCGATCAGTTCGACATATTGGCCTGATTGCGCGCAGCAAAGCCACAACCCGCCGCTCATCACCCCATGAGCGGTGCTACGGCTTGTCTGAAGGCTCAAGACATGCCACTAAACTGCCTAAAAATAAGAACAAACGACAAGAGGCACCCCGGGTGGCGTATCCACATATCAAGAGCGGTTTCAGGTGCTTGCGCAGCTGAAATTGCCCCGCAGGCTGTTGGCCTCGCTGGGCGGCGCAGGGGGGGCTGCGGTGTTGCAGGTGCTGGCCTTCGCGCTGACCTCGCGTGCGCTGGGGCCAGAGGCGTTCGGCGTGCTTTCTGTCATATTCGCCACCAGCATCCTGTTTTCCAGCCTCGGCGCTATGGGCGCGGATCTGACCATCGTGCGCACCGTCTCGCGCGGCACGGCCACGTTTTCCAGGGCGTGGGGCCATGTGCTCAGCGTCACGGCCTTGGCCTTCCCGGTCGCGTGGCTGGCGGCTGTGGCAATTGGCTATCTCTCACTCAGCGCCTTTGATCTGAGCATCCCGTTCTGGCTCATCGCGGCCGCCATCGCGGGCGAAATGCTGATCGGGCGGGCGGTGTCTTCGGGCTCCGCCGTCTATGTGGCGCATGAGATGATGGTCCATGCCAGCGTGCTGGAATTCGCCGTGGTGGCCCTGCGCGCGCTTGCCGCCGTGCTGGTCTTCTATGTCTGGGGCGTTACCGAGCTGTCCGTCTGGCTGGCCGTGATCTCGCTGCAGGCCGCGCTGACGGGGGTGGCCGTCGCCGTGATCGTGTCGCGCCGTTTCGGGGTGCCGCAGATGGGCATCATCCGCAGCGATCTGGGCTTCGGGGTGCTGTTGATGCTCAACCTGTTCATGCAAATGGCGCAAAGCAATCTCGACAAGATCCTTCTTGGCCAGATGGT
>CALFWN010000369.1 GCA_937928335.1 uncultured Litoreibacter sp.
GGCATGGTGCGGCTCTATGTGCAGGGCGAGGGCATCGACCTGCCCTTTGATTTCGACCCGGAAGAGGCAGAGGAAATCGCCGAGGAAATCCGCGCCGCCGCCGCCCGCGCGCGCGCCATAAAATAACGGCCCGCCCGTCACCTTTCCATGTTCTGAAATATCCTCTGGGGGATGCCCGCGTGGCGGGGCGTGAAACGCCCCAAGAACGCAAAATATCACGCGCGCGGTACGCGCCCAACTGGATCAGCCGAAACTCCCGGCAAAGCCCGGATCGCGCAGGCCCTGCAATCTGCGCGCCGCATGGCGGGCGAATTTCGCCGTCAGCACCTTGCGCCGCGCGCCTGCCAGCCTGTCTTCCTCACCCATCGCAATGATCTCCGCGTCATAGGCGTCGGCGATGATCAGCCCGCTGCCGGCGGGCAAAAGCTCGGTCGGGAAGGTCTCGTCCACGGCCCAGAAGAAGCGGTCGCACCAGTCCAGATAGCCCTGCCATTTGGTGTCCGTCTGAAAATCGGTGCGCGATGATTTGCACTCCACCACCCAGATCTCGCCTTTGGGGCCCAGCGCCATCACGTCGACCCGCAAGCCGCGGTCGGGCACCAGCTCCTCGACGCAGGCAAAGCCGTGGCTGGCAAGGTGGCGGCAGACACCGCGCGCCAGCAATTGGCCAGGTTGGGTATGGGCAGGCTGCGGGGCCAGATTCGGGGCCAGATTGGGGGCCGGGTTGGGGGTCAGGTCGTCGGGCATGATTGATATGTGAACAAAACGTAAACAAATTGTCAAGCGCTAAACCCCTTGACATGATACCAAAAGGTATCTCATAAAGGGATACCAAACAGTATCACAAACGGAGCCGCAATGCCCCGCCCCTCTCTGCCGCCAGACGCACCTGCACCAGACGCGCAGCCCACATTCCGCGCCCTCTCTGATCCAACCCGGCGCGGCATCCTGCGCCATCTGGCGCAGCGCGACATGACCATCGCCGAGGTCGCGCAGAATTTCGACATGACCCGGGCGGCGATCAAAAAGCACCTCACCGTGCTCAGCGATGGCGGGTTGATCACCGTGCGGGCGCGGGGCCGCGAAAAGATCAATGCCCTGAACAAGGACGGCTTCGCACCGCTCCTCACCTGGCTGGAGACGTTCGACCAGTTCTGGGACGACCGGCTCGCCGCCCTGAAATCAGCCATTGAAGATATTGAAGACGTTGAAAAGGACCAAACCCATGACTGACACATGCCTGCGCAAAACCATCTTCCTGAAAGCCGACCGGCAGACGGTCTGGGCCTATCTCACCCAGCCCGAGATGATGGGAAAATGGTTCCACAAGCCCAAATCCGCGCTCAAGCAAGGCGAAGATTATGCCTGCTACGGGCGCGAAAGCGGCGACAAGCTGATCTGGGGCGCGGTCACCACCTTCACCCCGCCCGAGGAGCTGGAATACAGCTTCACCGTGGCGCCGATGGGTGATGCGGTCAGCACGGTCAACTGGAAGCTGCGCATGGTGCCGGGCGGCACTCAGCTGGATCTGGAGCATTCAGGCCTGCCGCAAGGGGCCGAGGCGTTCGATCTGACGCTGGCGCTCGACAAGGGATGGGACAATCATTTCAACGAGATGCGGGCCGCTCTTCACCCAGAAAAAAGTGCCTAGCGATCATATACAGGGTACTGCGCTTTCATATGGGTGACGCCTTGGCTCACGATCTCTTCGACCACAGCCAGATCAACATCAGCGAGTTTGTTGATGTTGATACAGGCCTTGCCCGCCTTGTGTTTGCCCAATCGCGCAAGCTGGTCTGACAGGTCCCGGTAGCCGGGCATGATGTAGAGGCTTGTATAGGATTTGCGCGGGCTGAAGCCCGTGACCAGAAAACTGCCCTCCCGGCCGCTCTCGTATTTATACTCATAGCGGCCAAAGCCCACGATGCTCGGGCCCCATATTTGCGGCTGCCAGCCGGTGACCCGGCCAAAAAGCTCCAGCAAGATCCGTGCATCGGCCCGGCGCACGGGATGGTCGACCCCATCAATGAATGCCGCGACATCGCCCGTGCCGGGCCGCGTCTTGTTTTCTGCTGCTGCCATATCCGGCCCCCTTTCCTCCGCTGATCATAGCAGAGCTTGCCAGACGGGTCGCGCGCCCCTATCTGACAAGGTGACGGTTCTGCCCTTTTCGTGCCATAGGGACTACATTCCGGTGGCCTTAAGCAATTCCGCGGGAGCTGGCTCTGTCTGGACCCTGGTTCAGTTACCTGGCGCCCACCTGTATATACAGGTCTGCGGGAATAAGCTCCCTTACGTCTGGGCGGTTCCGTCACATTTCCCCTCTTTCCGGATACCCCGTTCTTTGGCTAGGCTGGCCCCAAACCGGAGGGATCATGCTCACACCCACCCATCCGCCTGTCTGGCTGGAAGATGACGCAGGCTCGATCGCGCAGCTTGAAAAGCTGGTCGCCCAGCAAACAGATGCGCGCGACTACCCGCTGGCCTCGGAAATCGTGCAAAACACTGTGATTTATCACGGCGACACCTTTCACAGCGCAGAGCCGCGCGCGCTGATGGCCGAGCTGAACCGCGCCTTTGATCAGGGTCCCGGCATTATCGCGATCCGAAACGCCCTGCCCGACCCCGCCGTGATTGACGCCACCACCGCCCTATTCGAGCGGATGATCGAGGCGGAGCGCGGCACCGGCGGCGGCGATCACTTCGCCAAGCCGGGCGCCAATGACCGGGTCTGGAACGCGGCGCAAAAGCATTGCCTGGCAGATCCGCAGAATTTTGCGGCTTATTTTTCCAACCCTGCGATTGATCTGCCCTGCCGGGCCTGGCTGGGTCAGGGCTATCAGCTCACCGCGCAGGTCAACCGGGTCAACCCCGGCGGGGCCGCGCAAAAGGCGCATCGCGACTATCATCTGGGCTTCATGGACGGGGCGCGGGTGGCCACCTACCCGGCTCAGGTGCACGCGCTGTCTCCATTGCTGACATTGCAGGGTGCCATTGCGCATTGCGACATGCCGCTTGAGACCGGGCCGACGCTGTATCTTCCCTATTCGCAACAGATGCTGGAGGGCTATGTCGCCTTTGGCCGCGACGCGTTTCAGGATTTCTTTGCCGCGCATCATACGCAGCTGCCTCTTGAGAAGGGCGACGCGGTGTTTTTCAACCCGGCGGTGATGCACGGCGCGGGCCACAACAGCACGCGCGATCAGTTTCGCATGGCCAATCTGCTGCAAATCGGCTCGCCATTCGGACGCTCCATCGAGGCGGTGAACCGCGACGCCATGTGCCGCGCGCTCTACCCCGTGCTGCAAGGCATGGCCACAGATGCGCAGGCCCGCGTGATTGCTGCCGCTGCCGAGGGCTACGCCTTCCCTACCAATCTCGATGCCGACCCGCCCGTGGGCGGCCTGATCCCGGAAAGTCAGGCAGAGCTTGTGGCCCGCGCGCTCAGCGAAGGCCTGCCTGCCGCCGATTTCGAGGCGCAGCTGGGCGCGCAGACCGCACGCAAAGCGCCTTAGGCCAGCCTTTCTAGGCTATGTGCGGCTGGCTGCGCAGGCTGCGCTTATAGGCCCCCGGCGAGTCGCCGATTTCGCGCTTGAACGCCCGGCTGAACGCGTTTGTGTCAGCATAGCCGGATTTGAACGCGATCTCGTCAATCGTCAGGCCCGGATCGGCCAGCATCCGACAGGCCGCCTGAATGCGCCAGCGCCGGACATAGCTCATCGGTGCCAGACCGGTCGCGTATTTGAACTGCCCTGCAAAAGCGTTGCGCGACTGCCCGTAGAGCTCCGCCAGCCGTTCAACGGTCCAGGGCTCTGCCGGGTTGTCGTGGATATGATCGAGCACCAGCTTG
>CALFWN010000370.1 GCA_937928335.1 uncultured Litoreibacter sp.
CGGCGTCTTTCACCGCCGGACAGTGACAGGGCAGGGGCGCGGCGCAGATGCCCGATGGAGAATTCATTCAGCAATTCTTCCAGCCGCTCGCGCCGTCTGGTGCGGCTCCTGATCGCAATCTCGAGGATGGCGAGGATATTGTCTTCGACGCTAAGTCCCCGAAAAATAGACATTTCCTGGGGAAGATAGCCGATCCCCATCTTCGCGCGGCGATACATCGGCAAAAGCGTCACGTCTCGCCCGTCAATGCTCACCGTGCCGGCCTCAGGCGTCACCAGACCGGCGATGGAGTAGAAACATGTCGTCTTGCCAGACCCGTTCGGACCCAGCAAAGCCACGACCTCGCCACGCGCCAGATCTATGGAGACATCGCGGATCACCGGCCTGCGTTTGTAGCTTTTGCGCAGCCCGTGGATCTTCAGCCCCGAAGAGCCATCCGTCACCGTCAGATCAGGCCTGCGCGCCATCAATTGTCTCCACCGGTCTGAAAAATGGTCTTCACACGGCCGGTCATCCGACCCGCGCCGCTTTCCAGATCCACGGTCAGTTTCTCCCCCGACAGCGCATTCGCCCCCTGGGTCAAGATCACATCACCTGTCATCACAATTTCAGCAGCAGCCACAGAATAGACCGCATCGCGGGATTCCGCCGCTTCACCGCCGTTCACAAGGGTCACTCCGCCACTTGCAACGATCTGGTCGATATCGCCGGTTTGCTGGCCGTTTTCAGTGGCATATTTCACCTCGACGCGCGCTGCGCTCAGGCGCATCTCTCCCTGCCCGGCGACCACGTTGCCGATAAACACGGCCTGGCCGGATTGCTGATCCACGGTCAGCTCATCTGCAGTGATTTCAACGGGTTGGCTGGCATCATGCTTGAGACCGCCAAAGGCCACATTGGCCCCCTGCGCCAAAAGGCCCGTGGTCAGACACACAACAAATAAAAGACCCAAAGCAGGCCGCAGCACTATGTTCATATCGCTCTCTAATTGCCGGGTTGGTATACCAGCTTAACACCATTTTTCAAAACAAGAAGCTGCGAGCCATCCGTTGCGACCAGCTCCATCTGCCCCGCCTCCAATGTCCCGGTCGGCCCAGATCCGTTCACAGGCCCCGGCGACACCAGAGCGGTGCGTTGAAGGTCCGCGATCAGCAGGTCGGATTTCAATACAAACCCTGTTGAGGTCGTCAGCCGGACATCCCCGGTCAGATCCATACTGTCCGTGTCGCCGTCATAGATCGCGTCCTGCGACATCAGCGTGATCTGGGTGCCGGAGGTGGTCACGATCTGTGCAGACACATCCGTCGCAGCCATGCGTCGCGGGTTCGTTGCGTCGGGCAGGGCGGTCTGGGCGGTGACGGTGATGGTCGATCCGTCCGACGTCACGCCAGAGAATTTGGGCGCCATCAAACGCTGCTGCCGGGCAATTTCTTCAACGTCAATTTCGGCGAAAGGAATGGCGTCCTCAGGGTTAATTGTCCTTGAAAACAAGAACATGGTCGACAAAAGCGCCAGAGCCAGCAGGGGTAGGGCGATTTTTGCGAACTGAACGAAGCGGGAATATGGGTTATTCGCGACAGCCATCTCAGACCACGCCTGCCCGCAGGCAGTCCTGCACCTTGATCAGACCAAGCGGCGCAGTGGGTGCGCCGTCTTCGGTGACAAAGAGGCAAGTGACGCTCAGCTCATCCATCATGCTGACCGCGCGCCCGGCCAGCTCCTCCCGGCCGATGATCTTGGGGTCCGTGGTCATGACGGTTTCTGCAACCTGATCGAGCAGGCCCGACATATGTCTGCGCAGATCGCCATCCGTGATGATCCCGGCCAAAGTACCGTCCGTGTTCAGCACGCCCACAACGCCGAAGCCTTTCTTGCTGATCTCGATCAAGGCCTCAGGCATCGGTGTGTCGCGTGTGCAGGTTGGCAGATCAGCGCCCGAGTGCATCAGGGCTTCCACCTTCGCCAGCCGCGCGCCAAGCTTGCCGCCGGGGTGGAAGTCGCGGAAGTTTTCCGGCGTGAATTTGCGATGCTCCATCATCGTGATGGCCAGCGCATCCCCCAGCGCCAGCGTCATCGTGGTAGAGGTTGTCGGCACGACGCCTGTATCGCAGGCCTCCCGTGCAGGAGGCAGCAAAAGGGCTACGTCAGACTGTTTCATCAGCGTCGAGCCCGCCTTGCTGGCAATGCCGATCAGCGGAATTTTGAAGCGCCGCGTATGGGCGATAACATCAGACAGCTCGGGCGTTTCGCCTGAATTTGACAGGACCAGCGCAACATCCCCGGCGGCCATCATACCCAGATCACCATGACTGGCCTCTGCGGGATGAACGAAATGCGCGGGCGCCCCGGTGGAGGCAAAGGTCGCGGCGATCTTGCGCGCAATATGGCCCGACTTGCCCATGCCGCTTACGATCAAACGCCCTTTGGCGGCCAGCATCAGATTGACCGCCTGCACGAAATTCTCGTCCAGCGCGCCGGCAAGCGCAGTCAGCGCATCCGCCTCGCGTGCGATTACCCGGCGGCCCGTCCTGAGGAATTCTGTATCGGTCATGTGCGTCGACATGCCCCTTATTTAGTGTGCGAAGATGTCAATGTCAGGCCAACCGGCGAGATCCAGGCCAGCGCGGGTCGGCAGGAAGTCGAAGCAGGCCTGTGCGACCTCCATACGCCCCTCGCGCTCCAGCATAGCGTTCAGCTTGTCGCGCAGCCCGTGCAAATAGAGCACATCTGAGGCGGCGTAGTCGATCTGAGCCTGTGTCAGCGTGTCTGCCCCCCAGTCGCTGGATTGTTGCAGCTTCGAGATGTCGATCCCTTCCAACTCGTGCAGCAGGTTCTTCAAACCGTGCCGATCAGTATAGGTGCGGACCAGCTTGGAGGCGATTTTTGTGCAGTAAACAGGCTCTGTTATGGCCCCAAATGCGTTTTGAAGGGCGGCGATATCGAAGCGCCCGAAATGGAACAGCTTCAGAACCTTCGGATCGGTCAGCATCTTGCACAAGTTCGGAGCCTCGGTCTGGCCTTTTGCCACCTGCACCAGATGGGCATTGCCGTCGCCCCCGGACATCTGGATCACACAAAGACGGTCGCGATGCGGGTGGAGGCCCATCGTCTCGCAGTCGATTGCGACAACCGGGCCAAGATCGAGGTCATCCGGCAGATCGCCGTGATAGAGAGTATTTGCCATATGTGTTGGTCCTGCCTGCTGTGTTGCGACCGCAATAGTGGCTTTGAACCTTTATATCAACAAAACCCGAAGCAAGGGTCAGGCGGCCAGATAGGCATCCCTGATCTCGGGTTGGGCGTTCAGCTCTTTCAGGGTGCCACTATAGACCTGCGCGCCGCTTTCAATGATCACGGCCAAATCGGCTACGGCCTGGGCGAAATGCAGGTTCTGCTCTGACAGAAGCACGGTCAGCCCTTCGGATTTCAGCTGCTGGATGACCTTGGCCATCTGCTCGACAATGACCGGGGCCACACCCTCGCTTGGCTCGTCGAGCAGGATGAAAGACGGGTTGCCCATCAAGGTGCGGGCGATGGTCAGCATCTGCTGTTCCCCGCCGGAGAGGGCCTTGCCGCGGTTGGAGCGGCGTTCGGCCAGGTTGGGGAAGAGGTCAAAGAGCATCTCCTCCGTCCAGGTCACGGCACCCTCGCGGGGGGGTTGTTTGCCGACCAGAAGGTTCTCGCTCACGGTGAGGTCGGTGAAAATTCTGCGCTCTTCCGGAACATAGCCAATACCGAGCTTGGCGATTTTATGCGGGGGCAGGGCGGTGATGCTTTGACCGTTGAACGTGATAGAGCCAGAAGCCGGGCGCACCAGCTGCATGATGGATTTTATGGTGGTGGTCTTGCCCGCGCCGTTGCGCCCCAGAAGTGCGACCACATTGCCGCGCGGCACAGAGAGGGTCAGGTCGCGCAAAACATGCGCCTTGCCGTAGAAGCTGTTGACGTTTTCGACCTTAAGCATCGGCACTCTCCTCGGCCCCAAAGAGCGTGCCGCCGCCAAGATAGACCTCCTGCACCAAGGGGCTGTTTCTGATCTCGGTGGCGTTGCCTTCGGCGATCAGCTTGCCGCGGTTCAGCACCATGATGCGATGGGAATGGGCAAAGACCACGTCCATGTCATGTTCGGTAAACAGGACGCTGACGCCGCGGTCTTCAACAATTCTGGCGGTCATCTCCATCAGGGCGACCCGCTCTTTCGGGGCCATGCCAGCGGTCGGCTCGTCCATCAGCAAAAGCTGCGGGTCATGGGCCAGTGCGATGGACAGCTCCATGCGTTTCAGGTCGCCATAGGCAAGAACGGCGCAGTGGCGATCTGCCTGCGCAGACATGCCAACCATGTCGAGCAGCTCCATTGCCTTGTCGCGATACATCTTGTGGGCGAAGGGTCTAAAGCGAAAAATATCGCCATGATGTGACAGAAGCGCCATTTGCACATTCTCTATCACGGTCATCGAGCTGTAGGTCGCGGTGATCTGAAAAGTCCGTCCCACACCTTTGCGCCAGATCTGTCTTGGGGTCAGGCCGTTGATGCGCTCGCCGCCAAGGAAAACCTCGCCAGAGGTTGGTGGCAGCTGACCCATCAGCATGTTGAAGCAGGTGCTTTTGCCTGCGCCGTTCGGGCCGATCAATGCGAGCAATTCGCCCTTGCGCAACTGGAATGAGACGTCATCGACTGCAACCAACCCACCGAAGGCTTTGGTCAGCCCCTTGGTTTCCAGAACAACGCTCATGGCTGCTCCTCCTGTTTGAGGATGTTCATACGGGTGGCCGCTTTTCTGATGGAGCCCACGATGCCTTGCGGGGCCACGATCACCACGAAGATGATCAGGAGGCCCATAACCAGACGCCAGTATTCGAACCGGGTCAGCAGATCCTCGACACCCTTGAAGAAGGCCGCGCCCGCAACGCCACCGGCGAGTGTTTTTACCCCGCCGAGGAAGACGACGATCAGGGCGTCAAAGCTGCGGGCGATTTCCAGCTCATTGGGAAAGACGCTGCCTTTGGAGAATACAAACAAGGCACCGGCTAACCCGCCCATCAACCCGGCGAAGCCGAAGGCCAGCAGCTGGACTCTCTGCGTGTTGATCCCGGTGGATTCCGCCTGACGTTTGCTGTCGCGCGCGGCGCGCAGCGCGTAGCCAAAGGGTGAATGCGCCACATGGCGCAGGACCAGAATACCGCCGACAGAGAAGATCAGCGCGAAGTAGAAGAACGCCGTTGTGCTGTTGAGCCAGTCAGATGGCCAGATATTGACCAGACCATCATCGCCGCCGGTGACGCTGCCCCATTGGAACACGAGGCTCCACAGAAGCTGGGCGAAGGCGAGGGTGAGCATGGCGAAGTAGACGCCTGTAAGACGCAGACAGACCCAGCCAATGGCGAGTGCGGCCAGCCCGGCACCGAGCGGCGCGAGGATGAAGGCCAGCTCCATCGGGCTGTTCGCGTGGGTCACCATGAGAGCCGCGATATAGGCGCCGCCGCCGTAATAGGCCGCGTGGCCGAAACTGACCAAACCGCCAAGACCCAGAAGGAAATGCAGGCTGGCCGCAAAAAGGCAGAAGATCAGAATATCGGTGGTCAGAACCATTGCGAAGGATGAGCCGAACAGGGGCAGCAACGCGAGAATGGAGAGGCCTACCATGACGATCAGCCGCACATTGTTCGAGGCCGGTTTGATAGGAAGCTCCGGTTCGCCCACCTGTCCATGCTCGCCCGCAACTTCCTCGCGGCCAAACAGGCCATAGGGGCGGATCATCAGCACGACGACCATGACGACGAAC
>CALFWN010000371.1 GCA_937928335.1 uncultured Litoreibacter sp.
GGCGAGGTGATCATCAAGCCAAACGGCAAGCCGGGCAATGCCAACAAAGTGGTCAATGCCAAGCTGATCGAGCTGGGCGCGATGCTTGCCTCCCGGCGCATCACGCTGTCTGACGCCCATAGCTGGCGCTCCAAAGCGCCTGTGATCCGGCTGAACCGGCCGCAATGGTTTGCGGCAATCGACAAGCCGGTGGGGGACGGGCAGGACACATATGGTACGACGATCCGCGAACGGGCCCTGCGCAGCATTGACGAGCTGGTCAGCTGGACGCCGCAAACCGGCCGCAACCGGCTGCATTCCATGATCGAGGCGCGGCCCGATTGGGTGCTGTCGCGCCAACGCGCCTGGGGCGTGCCATTGACAGTGTTCACCAAACAGGGCGCGGATATCGCGGATGAAGACTACCTGCTGCGCAACACAGAGGTAAACGCCCGGATTCTCGAGGCATTCGAGGCCGAAGGCGCCGATGCGTGGTACAAGGAGGGCGCGAAAGAGCGGTTCCTCGGCGGTATCGTGAACCCCGATGACTACACTCAGGTCATGGATATCCTTGATGTCTGGTTCGACAGCGGCTCGACCCATGCCTTCACCCTGCGCGACCGCGAGGACGGCTCAGAGGATGGGCTGGCGGATCTGTATCTGGAAGGCACGGACCAACATCGCGGCTGGTTCCATTCCTCGCTGTTGCAGGCCTGCGGGACAATGGGTCATGCGCCTTATCGTGGTGTGCTGACCCACGGATTTACGCTGGATGAGAAGGGCATGAAGATGTCCAAATCCATCGGCAATACCATCGTGCCCGAGAAGATCGTGAAGCAATACGGGGCCGATATCCTGCGGCTCTGGGTCTCCCAGACCGACTTCACGCTGGACCAGCGGATCGGCGATGAAATCCTGAAAGGCGTGGCCGACAGCTACCGCCGCCTGCGCAATACAATCCGGTTCATGCTGGGGTCGCTGGGCGATTTTGATGCGACCAAGCCCGTGGCCGTCGAGGATATGCCCGAGCTGGAGCGGTTGATCCTGCACAAGCTGGCTTTGCTTGATGGAACGGTGCGCGACGGTTACGCGAAATACGATTTTCAGGGCGTGTTCCGCGCGATCTTCGAATTTGCCACGCTGGATCTGTCCTCCTTCTATTTCGATATCCGCAAGGACGCGCTTTATTGCGACGGCGACAGCGTCGAAAGATTGGCGGCCCTGACCGTGCTGGATCACCTTTATGCACGGCTGACGACCTGGCTGGCCCCGATCCTGACCTTCACGATGGAAGAGGTCTGGCTGGAGCGGAACGGGGAGGATAGCTCCGTGCATCTGCAGGATTTCCCTGACACGCCCGACACGTGGCGCGACGATGCGCTGGCCGCCCGGGCTGAGACCATCCGCGCGGTGCGCCGGGTTGTCACCGGCGCGTTGGAAGAACAGCGCACGGCCAAGGTCATCGGCTCCTCCCTTGAAGCCGCGCCCGAAGTCTACCTGTCCGACGAGCTGGCCGCTATCATCACCAACCCCGACACATTCGCTGATCTGTGCATCACCAGCCAGATCTCGTTGCTGACCGGGGCCGTCCCCGAAGGGGCCTTCACGCTGGATGATGTGGCCGGGGTTGGTGTCGTCTTTGCAATGGCTGATGGCGAGAAATGCCAGCGGTGCTGGAAGATCCTGCCTGATGTCGGAACCCATGCGCATCCCGGTATCTGTGCGCGGTGCAACGGGGCCGTTGGCTGATGAAGGCGGGGCTGTCCTCTCCGGTTGGGCCGCTCACCTTGATCGAGCGGGAAGGCGGCATTGCCGAGCTGGAGTGGGACGCCTCGGGCGGGCAGGCAGAGACGCCCTTGCTGCGCGAAGCCGTGGCTGAGCTGGAGGCCTATTTCGCAGGCACGCTGACGGAATTCTCCGTGCCGCTGAGGCCACGCGGCTCGGCCTTTCAGCAGCAGTTTCATGCGGCCCTCCGGGCTATTCCTTTCGGTGAAACCCGCACTTACGGTGATTTGGCGGGGGAGCTTGGTGTCTCTGCTCAGGCGATTGGGCAGGCTTGTGGTGCGAACCCTTTGGCGATCATGATCCCGTGCCACCGCGTTCTGGGGGCAACGTCACTTGGCGGCTTTTCCGGGCGTGGCGGCGTTGAGGCGAAAGTCGCCTTGCTCAAACTGGAAGGTGCTGCGGGCCTGCTGATCTAGGCTTCGCGTTCGGGGATGACCTGCTGGGCGACACCGGCAAAAAGCAGGTAGAGGGAGGTCACGATCAGCCCCCAATGTGCCCAGCTTTGGGGGTCGAAATTCACCCAGGCGGCCCAGCCCGCAAAGAAGGTCCAGCCCAGCGCCATCGGCAAGGTGACTGCGCGCCAGCGTTCCGTGCGCACGGGATGGACGAATTTCAAAGGCAGGAACATCGCAACGGCCAGCACGGTGACGAGCAGGAGGATGATCCAGAAGTTCGGCTCCAATGCGAAAACCACCACGGCCACCATGTTCCAGCAACCCGGAAAGCCGGAGAAAGAATTGTCTTTTGTTTTCATGCGCGTATCGCAGAAATACATAGCCGAGGTGAAAGTGATGACAATGATCACGAACCAGCCGGTCCACCCTTCAAAGAGCCCCGATTTGAACAGCGCGAAAGCCGGGATGAAGACATAGGTCAGATAATCAATGATCAGGTCCAGCAACACGCCGTCAAACTGTGGGGCGTATTTCTTGACGTCGTATTTGCGCGCCAAAGGTCCGTCTATGCCATCCACCCCGAAAGCCACGACCAGCCAGACAAACATGATCGCCCATTTGCCGTCGACGGCTGCCAGCATGGCAAGCATTGCAAAAACCGCGCCGGTCGCGGTCAGCAGGTGGACGGAGAGGGCTTTGATCTGCGGTGTCATCGGGCGTTCATGCCGGAATTGGCAGGCCAATGCAACGAAAAGCCCCCGCCCGAAACGGCTCGGACGGGGGCTTGGACATTTTTGGAAATGAACGCCTTTAGTTGGAGACGCGAACTTCCTCGACCGGGTAGCCAAGGGCATCCTGGCCCTCGAAGGCTTCATGGCAGTTATGGCAGAAGCTTTGCTTGATTTTCATAGGCTTACCACCGGGCTGCACAGCGGAGTAAATCCAGTCGCCTGCGTCAGGGGCGGAACCTGCCTCGCCTTTGGTCATGATAAACAGCGGGCCAACGACAGCCTTGCTTTTCTTGACATTGATCTTGATGCTTTCCTTGGCAAGCACGGAGCCCGCCGGCATCACGACGCCGTCTTCCTCGAATTTGAGGTATTGCTCAGCGGCAATGTCATTTGCGAATGTGTTCAAGAGGCGGTTGCCATGTGCGCCGGCGACCGCAGGACGTGTCGCAGTCGGGGTCCATGTGCGGTAAACGGCGGCCACCTCGTTGTCGCCTTTGGTGTAGCCTTCCAGCATCTTGTCGCTGATGCAGGCATAGATTTCTTCAACTTGAGCGGCTTCCAGGTCGAACGGATCTTCGACATCGGTTTTGCACTCAGCAGCAAACGCGCCGGATGTCAGCGCGAGGCCGGCGGCAACGGTTGCGAGGGTCGTACGAAAGGTCATGCTTAATCTCCCAATTAACATAGGGCCAAGTAGTCGCAGGCTGCGGTGCAGAAAGCTAATCAAGCAAAGCTCTCACATGGACACGTTTATGTGAGCCTCATCCCTGTCCGCGCGGATGCGCTTTCGCATAGATTTCCATAAGCCGCGCCGTGTCGACAGCGGTGTAGGCCTGTGTGGTGCTGAGCGAGGCATGTCCCAGAAGCTCTTGAATTGCGCGGAGATCTCCGCCTGCTTCCAGCAAATGGGTCGCAAAGGAATGACGCATGGCGTGAGGGGTTGCGGTGGCGGGAAGGCCCAGTTGCATCCGGGCGTTTTCCATAGATTTCGCGATGATCCGGGCGGATAGCGCACCACCTCGGGCGCCGCGAAACAGCGCCTCGTCGGGGTCAATATCGAAGGGCAAGGCTTTGACGTATCGGTCTACGGCAGTTTTCGCGGCATCCAGAACCGGCACGATACGGTCCTTGCCGCCTTTGCCTTTGATCCTCAGAACATCTGGCAAAGGGGAATCTTTCCCTTTCAAACCAAGGGCTTCCGAGATACGCAACCCGCAGCCATAGAGCAGGGTCAACACCGCCACATCGCGGGCGGCGATCCAGTTTTTGGGCTGCTGGGTCTCGACCGTTTCGATCATTGCTTTGGCTGCATCCTTTGCCAGCGGGCGGGGCAGTTTCTTTTGGAATTTCGGGGATCTCGTGGCCAGAACGGCGGTGGGTTCGAACCCGTCGCGTTCGGCGAACCAGCGAAAAAAGCTTTTAACTGCAGAGAGTTGGCGGGCCAGAGACCGTGCGGCGACGCCGCGGTCACGCTCATGGGTCATCCAGGAGCGCATGTCGGATGTGGTGACAGATTTGAGCGGGCTCAACCCGACCGCGCCACCGTGATGGTTGCCGATAAAGGCAAAAAATCCTGCAAGATCATGGCGATAGGCCTCGATCGTGTTCTCGCTCACCCCGCCCAAGGCGGAGAGATGTCTGAGCCAGTTTTCAAGAAGATCGCGTGAGGCGGGGGAGATCAGCCCAACCATCTGCGGATCGCACGCTCAAACACATTGCAGAAAAAGATAAGAATATCAGTGCCTTGGTTGGGGCGGAACTGATGCGGGTCCTCTGCGCCCATGACCAGAAGGCCGGGCAAACGCCCCTTGCCGAGGTCAAGTTTCAGCAGCGCCTCCGATTTGATGTAATCGGCGTTATCCCCGTAAACGTCTGAACTTGCAGGAGAAACCTGGCGCAAAGTCACAGGGCGAACGGTGATGTTGCGCCCGGCGGTGATGTAGTGGTCGATATCGCCCGGGCCGACGATGGACAAGACGTCATCATAACCCACTGAAGGGCTTTCATATTCCTTGCTTTCAAGGATCAAACGCAGCCGGGAGACGCGCAGCGCGTCAAGTAGATCGCCGGAGAGCGAGTTCAAAAACGCATCAAAATCAATGGGTTCCAGTGTTTTGAGCACGGCGTTATGGATCAGGTTCGTGCCGGCGAGGTTCTCATAGGCGGCGGCGATGACAGAGCGGTGAGTGTCTTCCAGACGGTCCAGACGGCTTTCCAGACGTTCCATCGCAATGCCGCGCAAATCGACGATATTGCCGCCCAATGCACGCTCATTCGCGTCGATCAGCGCGCGCATAACATCTTGATCTTCAAGGATTACTTCTGGGTCTTCCAGAATTTTCTGGCGAAGGGACTCCAGAACTTGGGCCTGCTCACTCATCATGAATCCTCGGAATTAGCGGAACTTCTTTTTGGATGTTGGCGGGATACTACATGCGGAGCCTCGATGAAGGGAATCCGGCAAACGCAAATCCTGCCAACCTGTGTGATTTTGGTCCGTGCGCGTGGATTTTGTACAAATTGGGGCAATTTGAAATGGGCCAAAACCCATTTTGTACAAAACTTTCGGCTCGAAATCTTAAGCTCTGCTTAATGTTTTGCGGTTGCCTTGCCGCCGCGCAGCGCGCTCCATGTCGGGACCAGAATTTTGGTTGCCACCGGGATCAGCGCGAGACCCAAGGCAAGCCCGAAAATCCCGTCAAGCGCCGCCGTGACCGCCCATTTGACGAAACCCTGCGCGGAGCTGACGGCATGGGCCACGTCCTCGGCAATATGGTGGATGGTGTCGTAGAGCCATGACGCGCCAAGCACGTCGAAACCGTGCAGCACGATAGAGCCTCCGACCCATAACATCGCGGCGGTGCCGACGATCATCAGGGCTTTCAGAAATCCCGGCATGGCCTTGACGATGCCCCGGCCCAATGCGCGGGTGACACCGAGGCGGCCTTTGGTCGACATCAGCAGGCCCAGATCATCGGCTTTCACGATCAGCGCCACGGAGCCGTAGACGGCAACGGTGATGCCGATGGCCACGGCGGCGAGCGTTGCGCCTTCCATCCAGATGTTGCTGTCGGGAATTTCGGCCAATGCGATGGTCATGATTTCGGCGGACAGGATGAAATCCGTCTTGATCGCGCCCTGCACTTTCTGCTCTTCCAGATGTGCGGGGTCTTTCACCAGATCTGCCGGTTCGTCCGCGTTGTGATGATGCGGCACGAAAAGGTGGTAGACTTTCTCTGCCCCCTCGAAACACAGATATGCCCCGCCCAGCATCAGCAAAGGGGTGATCACCCAAGGCGCGAAATTGGCCAGAAGCAGCCCGATGGGCAGAAGGAAAAGCAGCTTGTTCTTGATCGAGCCGCGCGCGATGCGCCAGACGATGGGCAGCTCGCGGGCGGGCTGAAAGCCCTGCACATATTTCGGCGTGACGGCGGCGTCATCAATCACCGCGCCCGCGGCCTTGGCCCCGGCCTTGGCGGCCTGACCGATAACATCATCGACGGAGGCCGCTGCCACTTTGGCAATGCCCGCCACGTCGTCCAGAAGTGCAAGAAGCCCACTCATGCGACAGTAGTGCTACGTTTGTCGCGGCAATTCAACTCGCCTTGGATCAGCTGCGCGGGGCGCGGGCCATGAGGTCCTCGAAGATCGGGCGCAGCTCTGCATGTTTGCGCGATCCGCGCAGGACGTCTTGCAACACGCCCTTGGCGTCGAAGGTCAAAAGCGTGACATGCGGAACGCCGTGATCCGCGGCAAAATTCGAGCCCTCAAGCGTCTTGATATTGGCCACAAGATATTCCGGCTTGTCGCCCTCCATGTCGCTCAGTGCTTTGCGGGCCTCGCGCTGCAAGGCGTTGCAGATAGGGCAGTTCGGGTCATGGATCTGCACAATGGCGGGAACCCCCTGACCGATTTTGCTCAGGTCAGCCTCGTCAATGGAGGCCCGCACCGCGCGGATGCCAAAATAGCCACCACCCAAAATCACAGCACCGCCAATGGCGCCGATTTGCAGCACGCCCCGGCGGGACATTGCCTTGGATGCGTTGGAGCGCTGGGGGGTGCCGGTTTTGACCCGCTTGGCTTTCTTCGATGTCTGGGTTTTGCGCGCCATGAGCCCTCCGTCTGATATGGTCGCGGCAGCTTAGGCGAAAACAGAAAAACCGCAGCCCGGTATCACCCCGGCTGCGGTCACAAATGCGTCAATGCGCGGCGGTCAGACGATCTTGATATTGGCTTTCTTGGCATCTTCCATAAAGGCCGCAAGGCCCTTGTCGGTCAGCACATGGCCTGCCATTTTCTTGATCACCTCCGGCGGGGCGGTGGCCACATCCGCGCCGATCTTGGCGCAATCGGACATGTGGTTGGCCGAACGGATGGAGGCTGCAAGGATCTGCGTCTCGAACCCGTAATTGTCATAAACCTCGCGAATATCAGCGATCAGCTCCATGCCGTCGAGGTTCAGATCGTCCAGGCGGCCGATGAAGGGCGAGATGAAGGTCGCACCCACCTTGGCGGCCAGCAGCGCCTGATTGGCAGAGAAACACAGCGTGACGTTAACCATGTTGCCCTCATTGGTGAGCACATTGCAGGCTTTCAGCCCGTCCCATGTCAGCGGCACTTTGACGGCGATATTGTCGGCAATCTTGGCGAGCTTGCGGCCCTCGGCGATCATTTCGTCAGCCGTCAGGGCAACGACTTCGGCAGAGACGGGACCCTCGACCAGATCGCAGATTTCCTTGGTGACTTCGAGGATGTCGCGGCCTGATTTGGCGATCAGCGAAGGGTTGGTTGTAACACCATCAACAATGCCCAACTCGTTCAGCTCTGCGATGGCGTCAATCTCGGCAGTATCTACAAAGAATTTCATGTGGGTTGGCCTTTCGATGAGCGTTGAGGTCTGATTAAGTCGGGACTTACCTTAGTGAGCGGGCAAGGGCAAATGGTAGCGGTATCATGACGGCTGGGTTTTTCCATGAAGGCGAATTGGTGGGCGTGTTGACCACGCAGCCGCTGGACCGCGTTTTGGATTACAAAGCGCCGGAAGGTGGCTGTTTTGCGGGCGCTTTCGTCGAGGTGCCGCTGGGCCCGCGCAAAGTGCTGGGCGTGGTCTGGGGGCCGGGGCGCGGCGATTGGGACTATGCCAAGACGCGCTCTGTCATTCGGGTGCTGGATGTGCCGCCGATGCGCGAGGAGATGGTGTCCTTTCTGGAAAAGGCGGGGGCCTATACGTTAACGCCTCTGAGCGCGATGCTGCGGCTGGCGACGCGGTCACCGGGCCTGGGCGACCCGCCCTCGATGCGCAAGATTTACCGCATGGGCTCAGGCGAGGTGGACCGGGTGACGCCGGCACGGACCAAGGTGCTGGCGGTGCTTGAGGAATTTGGCGGGTTGGCCTTCACCCTGAAAGAACTGGCGGAGATGGCGGGGGTCGGCACCTCTGTCGTCAAGGGGATGGTAGCGCAAGGCGCTGTTTTGGAAGAACAATCCCCGCGTGACCTGCCTTTCGCGCGGCTGGACCCTGAGTTGCCTTCTAAGGAGCTGACCCCGGATCAGGCGGCGGCGGTGGCGGTGCTGAACGAGGGGGAAGGGTATTCGACCACGCTGTTGAAAGGCGTCACCGGGTCGGGGAAAACCGAAGTGTACCTGGAGGCCGTGGCCGATTGTTTGCGGCGCGGGCGGCAGGCTTTGGTGCTGCTGCCGGAGATCGCGCTGACCAGCGAATTCCTGACGCGGGTGGAGGCGCGCTTTGGCGCGAAACCGGCGGAATGGCATTCGGGTGTCACCATGACGGAGCGCCGACGGGTCTGGAAAATGGTCGGCGAAGGCGGCGCGGAGCTGGTTGTGGGCGCGCGGTCGGCGTTGTTTCTGCCCTACCGGGATCTGGGGTTGATCGTGGTCGATGAGGAACATGACACCTCCTACAAGCAGGAAGACGGGGTGATGTATAATGCCCGCGACATGACGGTGCTGCGGGCCTCGATGTGTGGCGCAAAAGTGGTGCTGGCCTCCGCCACGCCGTCGCTGGAAAGCTGGGCCAATGCGGAGGCCGGCAAATACCGCCGGGTGGAGCTGACCGCGCGGTTCGGGGCAGCTGTCATGCCTGAAATGCGGGCGATTGACATGCGCCTGGAGGATTTGCCGGGGGGCAAATGGGTCTCGCCGACCTTGCAGCGCGAAATTCAGGCGCGCGTGGAGCGCGGCGAGCAATCGCTGATCTTTCTGAACCGTCGTGGCTACGCGCCGGTGACGTTGTGCCGGGCCTGCGGGCATCAGATTGGCTGCGATCAATGCGACGCGCGGATGGTGGAGCACCGGTTCCTGAAGCGGCTTATGTGCCATCAATGCGGCGAGACCAAACCGATGCCAACGGTTTGCCCGCATTGCGAGGCGGAGGACCGCCTGTCGCCCATTGGCCCCGGCGTGGAGCGGATGGGGGAGGAGGTCACGGCGCTGTTCCCGGATGCCCGCGTCTCGGTGCTGTCTTCGGATCATTATTCCACCGCGCGGCAGCTGAAGGCGCATATCGAGACGATTGCCTCGGGCGAGGCGGATATCATCATCGGCACGCAGCTGGTGGCCAAGGGGCATAATTTTCCGCTGCTGACTTTGGTCGGCGTGATTGACGCCGATCTGGGCTTGCAGGGCTCTGATCTGCGCGCGGCCGAGCGGACATTTCAGCTGATGCGGCAGGTGGCAGGGCGTGCCGGGCGTGCGGAAAAGCCGGGGCTGGCCTTGTTGCAGAGTTTCCAGCCGGAGCATCCGGTGATCACGGCCATTCTGTCAGGCGACGAGGAGGGTTTCTGGCGCGCCGAGGCCGCGGAGCGCGAACAGGCAGGCGTGCCGCCTTACGGGCGCATGGCCGGGATTGTGCTGTCGGGGCCGGAGGTCGGGCCGGTCTTTGATCTGGGCAACCATCTGGCGCGCAATGACGCCGCCTTGCGGCGCGTGGGCGCTGTGGTTTACGGGCCTGCGCCCGCCCCGATCGCGCGTATTCGCGGGCGTCACAGGGTACGTCTTTTGGTCAAGGCCCCGAAAGGCGTGGCTTTGCAGCAGGCGCTGTCACATTGGGTGGGCGGGCTGAAGCTGAAGGGTGATTTGCGCCTTCAGGTCGATATTGATCCGCAGAGCTTCTTTTGAGGCGTTGCTTTTTGAGTATTTTTGCCAAAACGAAGCGGCATGATGCGGCAACAGGCTGTCCTCTTTTCATTGGCTGTGGCGGCGGGTAGAGAGACGGGGTTTGGGAGTTCAGGGACAGTAAAATGACCATCACGCCGCAGCCGGGGATTTTGGATATTGCGCTTTATCAGGGCGGGGCGGCCTCTGTGGAGGGGGTCGCGGACGTGGTCAAGCTGTCCTCGAACGAGAACCCCTATGGGCCAAGCCCGCGGGCCTCGGACGCGTTTCGTCAATCGGCGGGCGAGCTGCATGTCTATCCCTCCACGCAGCACGAGCGGCTGCGCGAGGCTATTGGCGAGGTGCATGGTGTTGCGCCTGATCGGGTGATTTGTGGGGTGGGCTCGGATGAGATCATCTCCTTTTTGTGTTATGCCTATGCCGGGCCGGGGGACGAGGTTTTGCATACTGAACATGGGTTCGGGATGTATAGGATCTCCGCTTTGGCGGCGGGGGCCACGCCGGTTTCTGTCCGCGAAAAAGACCGCGTGACCGATGTGGACGCGCTTTTGGCGGGCGCGACAGAGCGCACGAGGCTGGTCTTTATCGCAAACCCCAACAACCCCACAGGCACGATGATCCCGGAGGCCGAAGTGGCGCGGCTGGCAGATGGCTTGCCCGAAGGCTGCCTGCTGGTGCTGGACGGGGCTTATGCCGAATATGTCGAGGGGTTTGACGCAGGCCTGAGCGTTATGGAGGGCCGCGACAACGTCTTCATGACCCGGACCTTTTCGAAGATTTACGGGCTGGGGGGCTTGCGCATCGGCTGGGGTTACGGCCCGCAGGAAATCATCGACACGCTGAACCGCATTCGCGGCCCGTTCAACCTGTCTGGCCCGGCGCTGAAAGCGGCCCATGCGGCGGTGCGCGATGTGAGCTATACGGCGCGCTGCCGGCGGGAGAACGCCAAATGGCGCGACTGGCTGGCAGAGGCGCTGGCCGGGCTGGGTGTGCCGTCGGATGCGTCAGAGTGCAATTTCATCCTCGCACGGTTCGGCTCGGCGCAGGAGGCGCAGGCCTGTGACGCGCATCTGAAATCGCGCGGCCTGATCGTGCGGATGGTGGCGGGCTACAACCTGCCGGAGTGCTTGCGCATCACCATTGGCGACGAGAGCGCCTGCCGCCGGGTGGTCGCGGCGGTGGCGGAATTCAAGGAGCAGAACTGATGGCGCAGATATATGAACGGGTGGCGTTGATCGGGCTGGGCCTGATCGCCTCGTCAATGGCGCATGGGATGCGCGCCAGGGGGCTGGCGGGCGAGATTGTGGGCACCGCGCGCTCTGCTGAGACACGCGATGCGGCCCGCGAGATCGGGTTTTGCGACCGTGTGGAAGACAGCGCGGCGGAGGCGGTGGCGGGCGCGGATCTGGTGGTGCTTTGTGTGCCGGTGGGCGCGATGGGGGCCGTGGCCGCCGAGATCGCGCCGCATCTGAAACCGGGCTGCGTGCTGAGCGATGTGGGCTCGACCAAACGCGCGGTGATGGATGCGGTCGCCCCGCATCTGCCCGAGGGCGTGCATTTCATCCCGGCGCATCCGGTGGCGGGGACCGAGCAATCGGGGCCGCATTCGGGCTTTGCCGAGCTGTTCGAGAACCGCTGGTTGCTGATGACGCCCAAGGGTGCGGACCCGCAAGCGCTTGAAACATATGTAGAGTTTTGGAAGGGCCTCGGCGCATTGGTTGAGCAGATGGAGCCTGATCACCATGATCTGGTGCTGGCCGTAACCTCGCACGCGCCGCATCTGATCGCCTATACGATGGTGGGTGTGGCCGATGATTTGCAACGGGTGACCGACAGTGAGGTAGTGACTTTTTCTGCCGCCGGGTTCCGGGATTTCACGCGGATCGCGGCCTCGGACCCGACCATGTGGCGCGACGTGTTTTTGTCCAACAAGGAGGCGACATTGGAAATTCTGGGCCGCTTCACCGAGGAGCTGTTTGCGCTGCAACGCGCCATTCGGCAGGGCGACGGCGATCATCTTCATGCCTATTTCACCCGCACCCGGGCCATTCGGCGCGGGATTATCGAGGCAGGCCAGGACACGGATGCGCCGAACTTTGGCCGGGGGAGGTAGCACCATGCGGGCCGTGATCGGAGGCGTCTTTTTGAGTGCGGCTTTGGGCTTTGCCGCGCTGGCAGAGGCGCCCGTGCGATCAGACCGGCCCTTGCCGCGCGGGGGGAGCATCGAGGCAGTGACACCTGAGCAAAGCGCGCCGAGAGCGGCGCGGCGCGGGCTGGCGGAGCTGTTGGGGTTTTCGCGCACAAACAGACCAACGATCAGGCCGCCGGAGGCGTCGCGGGCGCCAGAGATCGCGGCTGCGGCGCGTGGCTCTGTTTGCGGCATCCCAGAGATCAAGGGCGTGGTGTTGGAGCCTGTTCGGGGGCGCGGCGGCTGCGGCATTGCGCAGCCCGTGCGGATCAGTTCGGTCAGCGGGGTTGGCCTGACCATGCAGCCGACGATTGATTGCCCCACGGCGCGTGCGCTGAACGCTTGGGTCAAGGACGGGCTGAAACCGGCGGTGGGTGACGTGGGCGGCGGGGTCAAGGGCATCCATATTGTGGGCAGCTATGCCTGCCGCAACCGCAACAATGCGCGAAGCGGCAGGCTGTCGGAACATGCAAGGGGTCGGGCTGTGGATATTCGCACGATTGCGTTGAAGAATGGCCGTCAGATCTCGGTTCTGGATGGCTGGGGGAAGCGCGACGAGGGCCGGATTTTGCGCCGGGCCCATGCGGCGGCCTGTGGCCCGTTTGGCACGGTGCTGGGACCCAATGCCAACCGCTTTCACCGCGACCATTTCCACTTTGACACGGCACGCTACCGCAATGGCAGCTACTGCCGTTAGACGCCGCTCAAGGCAGGCGAATTTCCGGTGATGGGCCGATGGGGATCGGGCCGATGAATGTGCGGCCACCCGAGAAGCTGAGCGTGGCGTCCAAGGCCTCTGCATTGCCGGAGCTGGAGGCGAGCAGACCCAGGCCAAGCTCGACCGTCGAGGCGAAGCTCTGGTCCAGCGCGCCGGAGCGCACCGCCAGATTGATCATGTCGCGCCAGTTGCGGGCGCTGATGGCAACCTCGCCTTGCGGCTGGGCGTTGCGGACCTCCATGTCGCCCTTGGCGCGCAATTCAAGCTCCCCCCATGTGCCGCGCAGGTCGCGGATGATCAGGTTGGTGATCTCGGGGCGGGCGGTCTCGATCGTGGTGCGATCCAGCGGCGCGTCCAGAGCGGCGCGCAGGTCGTAGCGCAGCGTCTCGATGGTTTGTGGCAGGGTGCCGCCCTGATCAATGACATCGCGGAGACGCTCCCCCGGCAACAGCTGGTCAATGGAGGTGGCAACATCATAGGTGCTGGCGGTGCCGTCCACATTGCGGATGGCGGCGTTGAGCTGCTCGAAACCTGCGGTCCAGCCTTCCGAGGAGGTGATCACGGCCTCGGCCATCTCGACCTGCGCGGTATCAAGCGCCAGCCGGGTGGAGGGTTTGACCTTGAGAGAGGCGCGCATGTTGCTGGTTTTCAGGGAGAATTTCTCAACCGGGGTGGCGATCTGCTGCTCGTTTGGCCACACCGCGATCAGGTGGTTGGGCCTGTAGCTGAGCGACAGGACCTGAAAGAAGGGTGCCTGCCAGCTGATGCCGGTTTCCGGGTCGGTCAGGCGCAGGTCGGAGAGCGTCGTGTCGAACCGGTTGGGAAACCCGCGCACGGTATGGTCGGAATATTCGACCTGCCAGCCCTCGGCGCGGCGGTCCTCCAGCCAGGTGGACACCGCCGCCTTATGGCCCTGCATACCCAGATACCAATAGCCGGACCACGCCAGGGCGGCGATGACAATCAGGGCGATAAGCTTGCGCATGGGCGGTGATCCTGTCTGCTTTGGGGCTTCCGTTTACAAGGGCAGATGGGTAAAGCCAATGCCAGTCACGTTGCAGGAAGGCCGGGGCGTATGAC
>CALFWN010000372.1 GCA_937928335.1 uncultured Litoreibacter sp.
CTGGCCGTAAAGCTGCTTCAGATTGATCCCGAGCGAGCGGTAGAAGTCGAAAATCTCCGGCCCGATCGCCTCCCCGGCCGTATAGCCCACCCGCACGCGCGAGAAGCCCAGCGTATTTTTCAAAGGCCCAAAGACCAGCAGGTCGCCAAGCCTGTATTTCAGCCTGTCACCAAAGCTCACCTGTTTGCCGTCCAGCAGGTCGGGGCCAACTTTCTTGGCATGGGCCATGAAGTGGTGAAACAGCCATTGCTTGAACCGCCCCGCATCTTCCATGCGGATCATCACATTGGTCAGCTGGGTCTCGAACACCCGCGGCGGGGCAAAATAATAGGTCGGCCCGATCTCGCGCAGATCGCTATGCATCGTGTCGGGCGACTCGGGGCAATTGACGCAGAACCCCGTCCAATAGGCCTGCCCGATGGAGAAGATGAAATCGCCGACCCAGGCCATCGGCAGATAGGCCAGAATCTCGTCACCCGGGCGCAGATCATCGAATTCCGACGAGTTCTTCGACGTCTCAATCACATTCCTGTTCGACAGCACCACGCCCTTGGGCCGCCCGGTCGTCCCGGATGTGTAAAGCATCACGCAGGTCGTGTCGTAATCCTGCCGCGCCATACGCGCTTGCAGCTCGGGCTCATGGGTGGCGCGCGCCGCCAGCCCGTTTTCCTGCAAGGTCTGGAAACGCGTCAGCTTGCCATGATCGTATTTTCGCAAACCACGCGGGTCCAGATAAACGGTGTGGTCCAGCCCCGGCAGTTGGTCTTGCACGTCGACCACCTTGTCGACCTGCTCCTGATCTTGGGCGATGACGAAGCGCGCGCCGCAGTGATCCAGCACATAGGCGATCTCTTCCGCGACAGCATCCTGATAAAGCGGCACCGGCACCGCGCCGCACATTTGCGCGGCAACCATCGACCAATACAGATAGGGGCGGTTGCGCCCGATAATGGCTATATGGTCGCCCTCGTTGACGCCCAGCGTCATCAAACCAAGCGCCAGCGCCTCGATTTCTTGGGCTGTGTCTGACCAGGTCCAGCTTTGCCAAATGCCAAACTCCTTCTCCCGATATGCGGGCTGCGCGCCGAATTGTTTGGCGTTGCGGGCAAGCAAAGCGGGGATGGATCTCACCCCTGAGCTGGTGGCCAGATTGGCTGTCACGAAATGTCCTCCCTGATCGCCGATTTCAGCTGATTTTCCGGGATTCGTGATTCCCGTACAACAAAGTCACCGCAAGCTGTAGACCTGTCAAATCTTTCGTATTACTTTCTTAAATCTATCAAAATGTTTCAATATTTGAGGGGCGATGCGGCTACCGGATATATATCACAGGTCGCAAGACACCGCAGTCCTGCTGCGATCCGGCCTGAACCTGATCCAGCAGGCATTGTCGATCTATAGCAATGACCTGAAACTGGTCTTCGCCAACCAACGCTTCCGCGCCATGTTCGGCCTGTCGCCCAGCCTATGCGAGCCGGGTGCCGATTTTGCCGACACGATCAGGTTTCTCGCCGAGGCGGGCGAATATGGCGAGATTGACGATATTCCAGCCTTTGTGGGCGATCTTGTTCAGAAAGCGCTGACCTTCGAGCAACATTATATCGAGCGCAAACGGTCCAATGGCAGGTGGATCTCGGTTGAAGGTGGCCCGTTGCGCCAGGGCGGCTGGGTCACGGTCTATACCGACATCACCGATATCAAACGTCAGGAGGACATGCTGCGCACCAGATCGGATGAGTTGTCGGGCAGGCTTCTTGACCGCTCCGAAGAACTGGCCAAAGCCAACCGCGCGTTGGAGGCCACCATCAGCCGGTTGCACGAAACCCAACAGCATCTTGAGGCGACCGAGGCGCGTGTCAGGCTGGCGGCTGAGACCACCCCTGCGCATATTGCCCGGCTGGACCGTCAGGAGCGCTATACCTATTCAAACCAGCGCCTGCCTTTGTCAGCGGCCAATGGGGCTGAAAACCTGATCGGGCATTCCGCCTATGACATTCTTGGCCCCACGATCTATCAGGAAATCGCACCTGCGCTTCATGCGGCCCTTGCAGGCAACGCCAAGGTGGTCGAGTTTACCGTGCCCGAAGACGGGCGCCTGATCCGCTCCGCCTTCACGCCCGACACAAGCTCAAGCAATGCGGTTACCGGTGCTTTTGTCCTCTCCACTGAAATCACAACGCCGCAGCAGGACGCTCCGGCCGACCGGACCGCCTTGGCCAATGCCGCACAATTTGGCTCATGGAGCGTGCGCTTTGACCGGTTCGAGCTGTCCCCCAAGAGCGGCGGCAAGCCTGTCCCGCTCTCCCTTGCCGAGGCCGCGTTGTTGCGGCTGTTTCTGACGATGCCCAACCGGTTGCTGACCCGCGATGAAATAATCACCGCGCCCGGTATCCAGATTGACACCTTCCGCGCGCTGGATATCCGCATGTCCCGCCTGCGCCAAAAGCTGAATGACGACGCCAAATCACCCAAGCTGATCCGCACCATTTACGGGGCGGGCTATATCTTTGTGGGCGAGGTCAACTGGCAGGTCTGACATGCGGTAGGCGCAGACGGCCTGATATGCTACCAAAACAGCATGGATATCATTGCACTTGGATTTTACGCGGTCGTCTGTGGCTGCCTCAGCCTTTTCGCCCCGCAATTGGGAACGCTCTATGTCCGGCTCGGCGTCGGTGCCGCGGTGGGGGCGGTTTCAGCACTGGTGCTGCCGCTGATCAAAGGGGCGTTTGGCAGCTATTAGCGCCTACTCCGCCGCAACTGCCTCTGCTGGCTTCTCGACCCGCACGGCTGAGAATTTGAACTCGGGGATCTTCCCATACGGGTCCAGTGCCGCGTTTGTCAGGATATTGGCGGCCGCTTCCACATAGGCAAAGGGCAGAAACACGTTGTCTTCCGAGACCGCGCGGTCCGCGCGTGCCATCACCGTCACCGATCCACGCCGTGTGGTCAGTTGGATCATGCCACCCGGCTCAACCCCCAGCTTGCGCAGGGTTTTGGGGTGTAGTGAACAATTCGCCTCAGGCTCCAGCCCGTCCAGCACGGTTGCACGGCGGGTCATTGACCCCGTATGCCAATGCTCCAGCTGACGGCCGGTGATCAGAATGAACGGGTATTCCGCATCCGGGCTTTCATCCGGCGCAATCACGTTGGCAGGGGTGAACCGGGCGCGACCCTCGGGACGCGGGAAGCCGTCACCGAACACAATCGACTGGCCGGGGTCTTCCGGGCTGAGCGACGGGTAGGTCACCGCCTCCCCTTCCAGACGCTCCCATGTGATGTTGTCGAGCGACCCCATGTTCATCTTCATCTCGGCGAAGACCTGTTTTGGATGGGTATAATCCCAACCAAGGCCAAGCCGTTTGGCCAGTTCGGTCTCGATCCACCAGTCTTCTCGCGCCTCGCCCGGAGGCGGCACCGCAGGGCGGCCCATCTGCACCTGACGGTTGGTGTTGGTCACGGTGCCGGTCTTCTCAGCCCATGCGCTTGCAGGCAGGATCACGTCGGCATAATTCGCGGTTTCGGTCAGGAAGATGTCTTGCACCACAAGATGATCAAGCTTGGCCAAAGCATCGCGCGCATGGTCCAAATCGGGGTCGGACATGGCGGGGTTTTCACCCAGCACATACATGCCCTTGATATCGCCTGCATGGATCGCGTCCATGATCTCGACAACGGTCAAGCCCTTCTCATTGGAGAAGTCGTCAGACCCCCAAACCTCATTAAACGCCGTTCGAACACCGTCATCGGTCACTGATTGGTAATCCGGCAAGAACATCGGGATCAGCCCCGCGTCAGAGGCCCCCTGCACGTTGTTCTG
>CALFWN010000373.1 GCA_937928335.1 uncultured Litoreibacter sp.
TGCAAAGGCGCGCCCTGCGCCAGCGTGATCCGGGTCCAGCGGTCCGATTTGGGGTCGAATTTCGACGCCCCGAAGAAAGACAGCTTGCAGCGCAGCATATCAATCGGGCGGCATTCCGCCCCGATCAGGTTGTCGCGTATTTCCGCAAACGGGTGGCTGGCCGTGCGCTGCACCCGCCGCACGGCAGAGCGATGCTGCGGAAACGCCCGCAGAAACGCGGCCAGACTGCCCGTGTAGTTTTTCAGATCAACCGACAGCGCCTGCACCTGACGGCCAATATCCAGCGGGCTTTCCAGCTCCGCCCCCGGCTCTTCATGCCGCGCGCCAAGCCGGGGCTCCAGCTTCTCCTCGGAGACATACCAAAACTGCGCGCAGCCCGTCTCGCAGTCAAAATCCATCGGCAGCGCCCAGTGAAAATTCTGCGCAATCAGCTCCCGCAGCTGCGCGGCCCCCATGCCGGGCTGCAACGGCACCGGGCGGGCCATGCCCATACATTCCGCCAACCCGTCGATGATCTCGCCAAACGGCTCCAGCACAAGGCTGACCGTCAGCTCCTGACAGTCCAGCCCGAAAGCCTCGCTTTCCCGCACCAGCCGGTCCAGCGGCTTTGGCCCGGATAACCTATCCCCAAGCCCACCGCACAGCGCGTCCCACGCGCCGCGCAAATCCTCGATCCGCGCCTGATGCGCCGCATCCGGCACGCGCCATTGCGCCAAATGCCGCGCCGCACGACCTGCCAAAGCCTGCAACCGATCCGCCTGTGCCTGCTCCAACCGAGGCAGCGCCCGCACTCGCGCCAGCGCGGTCTCGCGCACCATCATCCAGTTGTTGAGCAGCTCGGGATGTGACACCAGAAACGGCGCCATACCCAGCCCGGTCGAATTGCCCACCCCGATATGCCGCTTCAAATTGCGCGCCAGCGCCGCCCCGCCGACATGTTCGACAAGGTCATGGGTGAAGCCGCGGATCAGCCAGACGGTCAGCATCTCCGCCATGAAGGGGCCGTCCAGACCGGGGCGATCCGCAATCACGCTGCGATCCGCGATCCCGAACTTGCCGTTGCCATACACGGCGGTGGTGCGCATCAGGTAGCCAATCTGCGCCACCATCTCCGCATCCACCGCGCGGCCCGCCCGCAGGCTTTCCGTCACATGCGCAAACAGCCGCACCGATTTATTGGCCCGGCTCAGCACCAGATCGCGCGGCGTGAACCGCCCGGCCTCCTGCAGGGGCGCGCTCGCGCAAATCCGGGCAATCTCCGCCTCGTCCGGCACGCCGTCATAAAGCACAAAAGCCGCGTCCCAGGCCTCCGCAATCACCCGGTCGGTGCGCTGCGCCGGGTCCAGCTGGTTCGAGACGGCCACCAGCGAATAGGTGAACCCGCCCAGATCAAGCTGGTAGACGCCATGCCCGTAGCCATTAGCGTCCATCGCCCAGACGGGCCGCGTCACCTGCACCTGTTCAGACGAAAGCCGCCGCATCAGGCTCCGCAGAAAGCTCAGCCGCGTGGGAAACATCGCCCCCATCCGCGCCAGCCGCATCACATCGTCGGGGCTGCGCAACGGCTCTTGTGGAGGCAGCGGCGCGGTCATTGCCCACCAAAGGAGGCGTCATAGAAACGCAGCCAATTGCCGCCCATAATCGCATCCACCTCCGCTTGCGAGAACCCGGCAGCCAACAAGCCCGCGCTCAAATTCGGCATGTCGCGATTGTCCACAAACCAGTCCGGCTGCGGCGGGAACCCGGCCTGCGCGGCAGAGCCTTCGCCGTAATCCATCTCCTTCGACCAGCGCCCGTTGCGCATCCAGGTCACCACGCTGTCAGGCTGGTCCTGACACAGATCTGAGCCGATCCCCAAATGCGCCACCCCGTAGCGCGCCGCCGCCTCCGCAATCATCTCGCAAAAGCTGGCCAGCGTGCACTCAGAGCCGCCCTTCAAATGATGCGGATACATCGAAAACCCCAGCATCCCGCCCGCCCCCGTCAGCGCCCGCAACACCTCATCCGATTTGTTGCGCAGCGCCGGGTGCCACCAGTCGGGATTGGCATGGGTAATCGCAATGGGCCGCGCGGAATGCGCAATCGCCTCCAATGTCGAGCGGTCGCCCGAATGGCTCATATCGACAACCATGCCCACCCGGTTCATCTCCGCCACCGCCTGCCTGCCAAACCGCGTCAGCCCGGTATCGTCCTCCTCATAACAGCCCGTCGCCAGCAGGGACTGGTTGTTATAGGTCAGCTGCATGAAGCGGATGCCCAGCTGGTGCCAGATCTCGATCAGCCCAATGTCATCTTCGATGGGCGAGGGGTTCTGGAACCCGAAAAACACCGCCGTCACACCGCGCTCCTGCGCCCGGCGCACACAATCGCCGGACACGCCGCGCATGATCAGATCACGATATTGCTCAAACCAGCGGTTCCACTGCGAGACATTCAGCACCGCCTCGCGAAAGCTCTCATGATAGGCAATCGTCACATGGATCGCGTCCACGCCGCCCTGCCGCAATTGCCGAAAGGCGGTCTCCGACCAGTTCACATATTGCAGGTTGTCGATCACAGGCGCACGCATAGCCGCACCCTGTCAGAAATCCGAACAAACGCAAGAAAAAGGGGCGCAAGCGGCCCCCCTTTCCATGTTCAAAAATATCCGCCCCGCAGGGCCCGCTGATCAAAAATCAATCGCGGTGTATTTGGTCTCCATATAATCTTCCAGACCTTGGGCACCGCCCTCTTTGCCCAGCCCGCTTTCCTTCACGCCCCCAAAAGGCGCCTCCACGGTGGTAATTAGGCCCGAATTGATGCCGATCATCCCATATTGCAGCTTTTCGGTCAGCTTGAAGATCCGGCCCACGTCGCGGGTATAGGCGTAAGAGGCCAGCCCGAACTCCGTATCATTGGCCCAGGCAATCGCCTCATCCTCATCCTCGAACCTGAAGACAGGCGCGATGGGGCCAAAGATCTCCTCCTTGGCGAACATCATCTCCTGCGTGGCATCGGTGATCACGGTCGGCTCAAAAAAGCTCTGCCCCTTGCCATGCCGCTTGCCGCCCTGCGCCACGGTGCCGCCCTTGGCGGTCGCGTCCGCAATGAACTCCTCGACCTTCTCGACCGCGTCCATGTCGATCATCGGGCCCTGCTCCACGCCGTCTTCCAGCCCGTTGCCCACTTTCATCGGCGCCGTTGCTGCTGTCAGCTTCTCGACGAAAGCGTCATAGACCCCCGCCTGCACATAGATGCGGTTGGCGCAAACGCAGGTCTGCCCGGAATTGCGGAATTTCGACACCATCGCGCCGGCCACGGCCTTGTCGATATCGGCATCGTCGAACACCAGAAATGGCGCGTTGCCGCCCAGCTCCATCGAAACCTTCTTCACCGTGCCAGCCGATTGCCGGATCAGCTCCTTGCCCACTTCCGTTGAGCCTGTAAACGTCACCTTGCGCACGCGCGCATCTTCCATGATTGCGCCGCCAATCTTACGCGCCGAGCCCGTCACCACATTGACCGCGCCCGCCGGGAAACCGGCCTCCTCAGCCAGCGCACCCCAGGCCAGCCCCGAATAGGGCGTGGCGGTGGCAGGCTTGGCGACCACGGTGCAGCCAATGGCCAGCGCGGGCGCCACTTTGCGCGCCAGCATCGAGGAGGGGAAATTCCACGGCGTGATCATCCCCACCACGCCAATCGGGTGTTTGCTGACCAGAAAACGGCGGCCATTGGTGGGCGCGGGGATGATCTCCCCCTTGGCGCGGCGCACCTCTTCGGCAAACCAGCGCACGTAAGCCGCCCCGATGCCAATCTCCCCCATCGATTCCGCCAGCGGCTTGCCCATCTCGACGGTCAGCAGCTCTGCCAGCGTCTTCTGGTTGTCCATCAGCGCGTCATGCAGCTTCATCAACAGCCCCACACGCTCCATCAGCGCCATGCCCGCCAGCCCGTCAAACGCCGAGTCGGCGGCGTCAATGGCCCGCCGCGTTTCCACGTCGCCCGCGTTCGGCACCGTGCCGATCACCTCGCCCGTGGCCGGGTTGGTCACGTCAATGGTCTCGCCGCTATCGGCCCCCACCCATGTGCCGCCAATGAGGTTCGCCTCTTTCATGTATGTGGTGTAGCTCATCGCGCTTTATCCTTTTGAAAACACAAACTGCGTGTGTTGGTCATATGTCTCGCCCGGCCGCAGGATCGCGTTCGGGAATCTGTCATGGTTCACCGCGTCGGGCCAAACCTGCGGCTCCAGCGCCACGCCCGCATTGGCGCGGTAGCGTCGACCGCCCA
>CALFWN010000374.1 GCA_937928335.1 uncultured Litoreibacter sp.
CCGCCTGGGAGGTCACCTCAAGCGGCGCGGGCGCGACGGAACGGGCCTTTGCAGAGATCACCGAGATGATTGACGCCCTTGATGAGGTGGTGGCGTGAAGGCACCGGGGTTCTGGCACCGCCCTGCCGGATTTGCCGCCGCGATGCTGTCACCGCTGGCCGCCCTTTACGCCAAGGGCACCGCAAGGCGCATCGCCAAGTCCAAGCCATTGAAGCTGGACGTGCCGGTGATTTGCGTGGGCAATATCAATGTGGGTGGCACAGGAAAAACCCCCACTGTGACCGCCTTGGTCGAGCGCCTGACGGCGCAGGGGGTCGCGCCGCATAGTGTCAGCCGGGGGCATGGTGGCTCTTTGAGCGGGCCGGTTCGGGTGAACGCGCATAGCCATAGCGCAGATGAGGTGGGTGACGAGCCGCTGCTGCTATCCGCATTTGCGCCTGTCTGGGTGTCAAAACACCGTGCCGCCGGCGCGCGGAAGGCCGCCCAGAGCGGCGCGGAGGTGATCGTGCTGGATGACGGGCATCAGAACCCGAGCGTGCATAAGGATATCTCGATTGTTGTCGTGGACGCCGTGCGCGGCTTTGGCAACAAACGGGTGCTGCCCGCCGGGCCGTTGCGCGAGCCGCTGGATGTCGGGCTGGCGCGGGCGGATATGGTGCTGAGCATCGGCGGCCCCAAGGCGCAGGCGCGGTTTGGCGGGCTGAATGACCTGCCGGACGCCTTGCTGCGTCTTGAAGGGCAGTTGACCCCATTGCAGACCGGCATGGACTGGGCTGGCCTGCGGGTGCTGGCCTTTGCGGGTATCGGGATGCCGGAGAAATTCTTTGCAACGCTGCGCGCCCAAGGCGCGGAGATCGTGAAATCCGAGGCGCTGGACGACCACCAGCCCCTGTCAGATGGGTTGATGTCGCGGCTGTCGCTGGAGGCGCAGAAGCTGGGCGCGCAGCTGGTGACAACAGAAAAGGACGCGGTGCGTCTGCCCGCGTCCTATCGCAGTGAAGTGCTGGTTCTGCCGGTCCGACTGAATGTTCAGGACTGGAGCGGTTTTGACGCGCTCCTTTCCCGGATCAGAGCCTAACCTAGAGCTTTGCGTCCAAAAGCGCCTTCAGCTCCGGGTAGGACATGTTGCTCTCCAGCTTGCCATCGATGACAAAACTTGGTGTCGAGCGGATGCCGTCGCGCTCCGCGTTTTCCTGAAATACGGCGGTCAGCGCACGGGCCTTGTCACCATCTTGCAAACATGCGTCCAGCTGCTCGTCGGTCATGCCCGCAAGTTTACCCATCCGCTTGAGATTGGCCGCGATTTGCGCCGGCGCGCCCTGGGTCCATTCGCTCTGGTTGTCATAGATCAGATCGACCATCCCGAAGAACCGATCCCCGCCGCCACATCGCGCCGTCATTCCGGCCCACAGGCCCGGCCCGTCGAAATAGACCTCGCGGTAGACGAATTTCACCTTGCCGGTATCAATATAGTCGGCCTTCAGCTTCGGGAAGACATCCTTGTGGAACCGTTGGCAATGCGGGCAGGTATAGGAGGCGTATTCGACCATCGTGATCGGCGCCGCGTCATCGCCCAGCGTCATTTCCTGCACGATGGACGTGTCCACATCACCAGATGTCTGCGCCTGTGCGGGGCTGGAAATGCCCGGCAGGTCGTTCGACGAGGTCCGGTTCATCATGAAGAAGCCGCCGATTGCGACGGCGATAACAGCCAGCCCGGCAAGCAGTAGGTTACGGTTCATATCAGTTCCTTTCAGGCGCATCCTTGCGCGATAAAACATTCCGGGCGAGCAGGTCCAGCGCCCGGCGCAGCCCCTCATCCGCAACCCCGTCCGACAGATCGGCAGAGGCCTTTTTCACATCCGCCGAGACGGGCGGTTTTTCAATTCTGGGCGGGCCGTCAAAGGCCCTGCGCCCCTCATGAAAGCCCGTCGGTGCCGTCTGGGTGATCGCCACCCGGCTGACAGCGGCATATCCGTAGCAGCCATTCACCCGCTCCCTGATCTGGGGCAGCTGCATTTGCACCATCGGCGCGTTGGCCCCGGTGACCAGAATGGTCAGCGTCGCCCCGAGCCCGTCGCGGGCGTAACCCATCTTCACCGGCGTTGCGAGCCTTGCCATATCAGGGCCGACAATCTCTTCCCAGTGGGTCAAAAGTCGCATCACCGCAAAGCCGCGCTTCTCGCCCGCGCCCTTGACCCGGTTCTGGATCAGGCCCGACATTGCGGCAAAGCCCCGCCCCCGCCGTCTGGCGGCAGGGCTTGGCCCGGCGGATCGTCTGGAATATGTCGGTTTCTGGGCCATATTGCCTTTCGCAACAGCTTGCGCGGATATTACGTAAAAGCTGCGTTGCGCACAGCATAAACCAAGACACGGGAGACATAAACTTTGCGTGAGACCCCGGACCCGCACAGCCTGCTGCATTGGTATGACGCCCATGCCCGCGCCATGCCGTGGCGGGTGCCGCCCGCCGACAAGCAGGCCGGGGTCAGGCCCGACCCTTACCGCGTATGGCTGTCCGAGATCATGTTGCAGCAAACCACGGTCGCCGCCGTGAAGGATTACTTCACCCGGTTCACCACGCTCTGGCCGACTGTCACAGCGCTGGCCGCCGCCGAGGATGCCGATGTCATGGCCGCCTGGGCCGGGCTTGGCTATTACGCCCGCGCCCGCAACCTGCTGAAATGCGCCCGCGTGGTGGTGGCGGATCATGGCGGCCTCTTCCCGAACACTGTCGAGGCGCTGCAAACCCTGCCGGGCATCGGACCCTATACCTCGGCGGCGATTGCGTCGATCGCCTTTGACCAGCAGGCGACCGTGGTGGACGGCAATGTGGAGCGCGTCATGTCACGGCTTTATGCGGTGGAGACCCCCTTGCCGACATCGAAGCCGGAACTGGTCGCGCTTGCCACCGCCCTGACACCGGATCGGCGGCAGGGGGATTACAACCAGGCGGTGATGGATCTGGGGGCCACGATCTGCACCCCCAAATCACCGGCCTGCGGCATCTGCCCGTGGATGGCTGGCTGCAAAGCCCGCGCCGCTGGCATTGCGGCAGAGCTGCCGCACAAGCTGCCCAAGACGCGGAAACCCACCCGGCTGGGCATCGCCTATGTCGCGCGGCGGCCTGACGGGGCCTGGCTGTTGGAAACCCGGCCCGAAAAGGGTCTGTTGGGCGGCATGTTGGGCTGGCCCGGCTCGGACTGGTCCGGCACCCCTGCCCCCGCCCCGCCAATGGAGGCCAACTGGCAGGAGACCGGCGTCGAAATACGCCACACATTCACCCATTTCCACCTCAAGCTGCAGGTGCTGACGGCGGTGACGGATATCGCGCCGGATCGTGGCCGCTTCATCGCCCATGAGCGGTTCAGCCCCGCCGCCCTGCCCACGGTGATGCGCAAGGTCTATGACGCGGCGTCGCCTGCGCTGGCCCTTGATTGAAGGCGCGCGCCCGGTAATCTGACATCATGGCTACTCTTTCACCCGCTCAAGTTAAGTCCCTCAGCGCGGCCGCGCCGTTCTGGCTGTCACTGGCGCTGGTCCCGCTGGTCATTCTGGCGGCCAGCCAAGGCGGCTGGACCATCGCGCTGATCCCGCTCTTTGGTTGGGGGATGTTTTCCGTGCTGGATGCGTTTGTGGGGTCCAACACCGATAATGCAGACCCTGAAACGCACGATAGCGACCTGTTCTGGTACACCGCGATCACGCTGATCTGGTTCCCGGTGCAGCTGGTGACCATTTTCGGCACGATGGCCTATGCGTTGAACGCGCCGCATCTGTCGACATCCGAGGTGATCTGGCTGTTTTTCGGCATCGGCGTGGTCACCGGCTCGGTCGGGATCAACTACTCCCACGAGTTGATGCATCAGAAGAACCGTCTGGAGCGCTGGCTGGCCGACCTGCTGCTGGCCTCGGTGCTTTACAGCCATTTCCGGTCGGAGCATTTGCTGAACCACCACCGCTATGTCGCCACCCCGAAAGACCCGGTGACGGCGCGCTATAATGAAGGGTTTCACCGCTATTTCCCCCGCGTGCTGCATCAATGCGTGGCGTCGGCCTGGGGCGCGGAAAAAGCGCTTCTGGCCCGCAAGGACCTGCCCGTCACCGATAGCCGCAACCCGTTCTGGCGCTATGCGGGTCTGCAAGCGGCGTTTCTGATCCTCGCCGCATTGATTGGCGGCTGGGCCGGGGTCGGGCTGTTCGTCTTTCAGGCCTTTGTTGCGATCTGGCAGCTGGAGCTGGTCAATTACATCGAACATTACGGCCTGACCCGAAAGCATCTGGGCGAGGGCAAATACGAGCATGTCCAGCCGTGCCATTCCTGGAACGCCGCGCAGCGGGCTTCAAACTGGTTCCTGATCAATCTGCAACGCCATTCGGACCATCACTACAAACCCGATCGCCGTTTCCCGCTGCTGCAAAACTACACGGAACAGGATGCGCCACAGCTGCCTTACGGCTATCCGGTCATGACCATCGTGGCGATGATCCCGCCGCTGTTTCGCCGCATC
>CALFWN010000375.1 GCA_937928335.1 uncultured Litoreibacter sp.
TCCATCCGGTTGAGGACCAGCGCGGATTTATGGCCCAGCCCGAAGCCCTTCAGATGGATCAGATTGTCGCCCGAGAGCCGCTCGATATGGGCGCGGTCGCCTGCGTGAAACGGGTCGTAGATCAGATAGATTTTCGAGGCCTCTGAGGTTTGCAGGGCGGCGTCGGAATAGGGCAGCGTCCAATCGGCGGCGCGGCCTTTGCCGAAGCGTTTCTCCCAAGGCACCTCGGCGCTGTCCAAGGTTGTCTGCGGGCTGAAGGCCACCACGGTCGCGCCGGGCGCGAGGCTTGAGAAGGTCACCGCGCCAAAGGCCCCCATCGAGGTGCCGACGAAAGAGACGGCATCAAATCGTTTGAAGAAGCCTGCATCGCGCAGCACGTTGAGATGGGCGATGAGGCCCGCGTTTCGGAACCATGTCGAGCTTTGCGCGTAGACGCCAAGTTGCGAATAGTCCCGATCGGCGCAGAATTTCTGCGCCCAGGGCTCGCGGGCGGTGTTGGGGTTTCCGGCCTGGCTGAGATTGTCGAAGCTGACGACGAGCTGGTTGCGGGACCGCTCGACGAAAGAGCAGCTGTAATCGTCGAATTTGTGAAACCAGCCATTGCGAGGGCCTGCGGGGTAGATCTCGGAAAACCATGTGGGCAGCACGGGGGCGTCTTCCTCGGGTTCGGGCTCGATCTCTGTTTCCGTCTCAGTGGGTGCCGCGCTTGAAGGGTCTTCCGCAGTGGTTTCGCTGTCTTGCAGGCGGCGGGCGTGGAGGTTGCCGATGGCTTTGAGAATGGCCTCCATCGCGGCGGCGCGGTCTTCAAGCTGTTGGCGGCTTTCCTCGATGGCGTTTTCTTCAGACAGGTCTATGTCGTCGTAGCGGAAGAAATCGGCATCGCCCGGCAGGTAGGTCTCGATGAGCTTTTCGATCTCCGGGGCCATTTGCTCCATCAACGCCACCCGCTGCGCCCCGGTGAAGACGTCTCGCGAGCGGATGGTGCCGGGATGCTCCATTGCGATCAGCTCCCGGATCACCTGCCTTGTGCGAAAATCGGTGACTTTGGACATGACAGCCAGCGCCTCTGACAACTCGGCAGAGAACGTTCTGTTGGCAAACCCGGTATCCCGGTCGAGACCCTCTGGCAGATCAAGGCCAAGCTGATCAGTGAAATCCTGCACCAAATCGCCGCCTGATAGATGGGTCGGGCTGAACGGGCGCAGTACCACGTTTTCGCGGCCAAGCACCTGCCCGTAGCCGTCGATCACGTCCCAGTAACGGATCCTTCTGGGGGCATTGTCCAAAAAAGCCTGCCGGTCGGGGGGGATGCGGCCGTTTTTCAGGAGCTGCTTGTAGAGCGCCTCCAGATAGTTGTCGGGGCGGCGGATATAGCAGATCAGTTTGGTGCGGCCGAGCATTGCCTTTGGAATGACGGCGGGCAGCTTGCGGGCGACGGGCGGGTTAAAGAGCATCTCGGAGGAGATGACATGCTGGGCGTCAGGTTGTGCGTCTGCCTCTGCCAGAATGGCGTCAAACAATGGCCCTGTGGTGCCGAGGCGTGCATTGGCGGATAGCTCGTTATGGGCAACATGGCTGCGCCCGGCCTTCATGTAGTTCACCCCGCCCTCGGCGCGTAGGCGGGTCTCGTTGACCCTGAAAAAGTGCTGGAGCGAGGTGGTGCCCGTTTTTGGTGAGCCGATATGAAGCCAGATTGTCCCCATTACACGATGTCTCCGGGTGGTATCATGCCGCGTTTGCGCAACAGCTTATCGGCGGCGTTCTTCTGGCGGCGAAACACAGGGGCCCGGCCTTGGGCGAGGACGTGGCTGGCCACGATAGAGACCCGCATCGGGTTCTTCTTTTCATTGATGCGCTGCATCAACTCACGCATGTAGCGTTTGAAATTACGCCGGGCGCGTAGCAATGTGTAGAAGCTCTGGCGGTCCAGAGAGCCGTTGACGCAGGCGGTGACCACTTTTTTCAGAATGCCCATTTTCACGAACCCCGAGGCGATGCGATGGCCCTGAAAGCGGCATTTATATTTGATGACATTGGGGTTTTGAAACAGGGCCGCGTGCATGGCGTCGGGCGGCTCCAGCGGGTCGTAGAACAGATAGACATATTTCGCCGTGGCCGACATTTCGGGGGCGTAGCCATATTGCGAGGTGAAATCGCGCGACCAGACCGTGTGGTAGCGCCGCTCCCAGGAACATAGGTCACGGTCGAGCGAGGCCTGCGGGCTGATTGCAATCACGGTGGCACCGGGGCAGGCTGCGGAAAACGCGCAGGCCGCGTAGCCACCCATCGAGGCGCCGTAAAACACCACCCGGTCGAATTGTTTGAAAAACCCCTCGTCGCGCAGGCGGTTGAAGAAGGCGAAGACGTCTTCGTCGCGATACCATGTCCAGCCATGCGCCATCATGCCGAGGATGGACCAGCCCTGTTTCTGGACAAATTCGAACCCCCAGGGCAGGCGGTTGCCCTTCTCGTAGACATGATCAAGGTTCTCGAAAGAGATGATCAGCGTCTTGCCGGATTTGACGAACAGCGCGGTGTGCTCCTGGCCGATCTCCTCGTAAAACCCATGCGCGTCGCCAATGGTCCGCAGCTCGCCCGCCCATGCGTCGCGTGACAGCTCTTGATCGGTGAAGGAGAGGTCAATCGCCGGGGTCATTGCGCGGGGGCCTCGGTTGCGGCGAGAAGGGCGCGGCTCATCGGCGTGTCGCGCAGCTTGGCGATGGAGTTCTTGTGCCAGCGCACGGCGCGGCGATGCAGACGGTTGAGCTTGGCGTCCTCCATCAGCTTGGTATGGATGGCGCGGGCGGCGGGCAGAAGGGGCTGGATGGTCTCGTCGACCTCCTCGTTGCGGTTCATCTGGTGCCAGTACTCAGCGCCCATCGTGCCGCCTGTATTGACCCGCGTGCCCGCCCGGCCGCGCACGCTTTTCATCAGATAGGTCTCGCGGTTGCGCAGGGCGTAATGGTTCAGCTGACCCAGCCTGTAGCCGATGGTGGAGCGCTTCATGCGCCAGCCTTGGGCATAGTAGCTTTCCGGCATCTCCTCGCCCGAGCCGTTGACCCAACCCAGCGCCTTCCAGTCATCATCGGGCACAATCTTGGGCCGGTGCGCGCCGGTGACCGTGACCGCATCGGTGCG
This sequence comes from uncultured Litoreibacter sp., assembly GCA_937928335.1. Taxonomy (GTDB): domain Bacteria; phylum Pseudomonadota; class Alphaproteobacteria; order Rhodobacterales; family Rhodobacteraceae; genus Litoreibacter. Next base: position 3,139 of record CALFWN010000375.1, read on the forward strand.
GTGGATGCTTTTCATCCCCCAGGCCTGGGCGGGCTTTGGGCAATGCAGCGGCGCGGCGCGGCGCAGGTCTTCGGTCAGGAACACGTCGCGATAGGCGTTGCGGTCGCTGATCCCAAAGAGCCGCCATGTCAGCGAAATGCAGTTGGCCTCGGGCACGGCGGCGGTCAGCGCCCGAATGGAGCGGTCGCCCACATGGATATTGATAAACTCATCCGTGTCGATCACCGCGACCCAATCGGCCTGCCTGTAGGCCTCCTGCCGGGGGGCCTTGCGGAACGCACGGACCTGATGGGAGGGGCGCTGGCCGGGCTGGTGGGTGTTGTCGACATGGGTGACATGGCCCATCTCCTGCAACCGGGTGAGGATACGGACCGTCGGGTCCTCGCAATCATTGGTGAAGATCAGAAAATGGTCGAACCCGATGGACAGATGGTAGGCCACCCATTCCAGAATGAACGGCCCCTCGTTCTTCATGCAGGTCAGGACCAGATACCGCTCTGCCATGCGCCTACCGTTTATGAACCACAAGCACCTGATCGCGCTTGTTTTTATTGAAATGGGCCTGAAAGACGAAACAGCCGGAGATGTCGATGCGCAAGGCGTTGATCTCCTTGCTGATTGCGGGGTCGGGATGTTCAAAAAAGCCCTTCTTGAGGTAGCTTTGAAACAGATCGGCCGTCTTTGGGAAGTCGTCCCGCTCCATGTTTTCGGGCTGCCACCGCAGGTCTTCGATGACGTAGAGGCCGCCGGAGGCCAGCTTGGGGAACAGCTCCAGAAAGCCGAATTGTTGGTGATGGCTGGCATGGGAGGCGTCGTCGATGATGATGTCGAGCTTGCCCATCTCCGAGGCGGCGCGTTGGATATTCTCGCGCTCCTCCATATCGCATTGGATGAAGCGGAAGCGGTCCTCCTTGAACCAGCTGAAATCGGAGACATCGAGCCCGATGATCTTGGCCTTCTCGAAAAACTCCAGCCAGATGCGCACCGACGGCGCATCCGTGGTTTTGCGCGTGGCGTCTTTGCCGTGCTCGGGCCCGCCAATTTGCAGCCCCATCTCCAAGAGCGTGATTGCGCGTTTGCGGAAGGGCTGGAAGAGCATGTTGTAGAGCTCAGTATAGCGGTGCTTGCTTGATCCTTTGTCGGAGCCGTGTTTGTCGGCCAAATCCGTCAGGTTCACCTGTCCGCGCCCGTATCTGTCATGCGCCCGCACGCGCGGCGGCTGCGCCATGTCGGGCTTGGGTGTCTTGGCGGGCGCGTCCTGTGTGATGGGCACGCCTTTTTTGGCGGCCTTGTTCTTTTTGGCGGCCTCTTCTTCGCGCGGAATGTATTCAGGCATTGGCGCGTCCAATGGGTTGATATCGTGCTTCTTGATTAGGCGATCCACGAGACTGCCCACAGGCGGCAACCCGTCCTCATGGGTCATCAAGCGGCGGCGCATACGGCGACCGTAGAAATGGATCGAGTAGGTGTTGTCCGTCACATTGCGTGAGATGTCGAACCCCGGACGCAGCATCATCAAGCGGCGCTTGAAGTGAAACGGATAGAGACCTTCGGGCGGGTGGGCATAGCGCGCCTCCCCGGTTTTCTTCAGAAAATGCGTGATCGCGTGCGGGCCCCAGACGCCCCAGGGCTGCTCGCCGGCATGGACGGGTTTGCCTGCATCCTTGGCGGCTTGCAGCTCTGCCTGATAGGCCTTGCCGTACCATTCGGGGATTGCGTATTCGTCGCTGGTATAGTCCAGCAGAGCCGCCAGCGTTTCGCTGTCCTGCGGCAGGCCAAGCACGCCGCCATTGATATGGGTCGTGGATTCCCAGCCGTAGAAATGCCCGTTCGGCGTCTTGAACTTCTTGACGCAATAGGCGTCCGTGTCCGCCCAGATGATGTCGTCATGCTTTTCCAGCAGCTTGTAGCGCCACAGGTCGGAATGCAGCGCGGGGGAGCCGGTGCGTTCATGTGTCAGAAAGGTCTTTTGCGGCAGGATGTCATTGGCATCGCAGACCTCGATCCCGTCGGGAATATTGCCGACCTCGCCATAGGTATACATTTTGACGTGGTGGCCCGCGTCACGAAAGGAGACCGCGCAAAGCTGCTCCAGATAGGTAAGATTGCCGCCAATCCATAGCTGCGCAATTGCGTAGTCTTTGCTCACGATGTGCCCCGCGATTGAGCGGGTTTGCCCCGCCTTGTTGCTTATCCTTGTTTCGATTCTCGCAAAGGGCAGGGTAAAACGCAAGGAAAAGGTGATTCGGTTTTTGGTCGAATCCCCTGCAAAAAAGAGGTGCCAAACCTTGGTGCAGAGCAGCCCCATGACCGTGACCATCGTCACCACGATGCGCAATGAAGGCGCGCATCTTCTGGAATGGATCGCACATCACCGCGCCGCGGGCGTGAGCGGCTTTCTGGTCTATATCAATGATTGCGAGGATGGCAGCGAGGCGCTGTTGCGGCTGTTGCCGGGGGTGGAGGTTGTGGCGCTGGGTAGGGGCGAAAAACCTCCGCAATGGCGTGCGCTGAGGGCGGCCTGGGATCATCCGATGGTGGCCGGTTCTGGCTGGGTGACCTGTCTGGATTGTGACGAATTTATCAACCTTAGCAATGGGTTGCGCGGCGTTCCTGATCTGATCAAGGCCGCAGGTGGCGACGCGATCATGCTGCCGTGGCGGCTGTTTGGCCATAATGACGAGGTCACCCTGTCGGATGCGCCAAGCTGCGCGCGCTTCACCCGCTGCGCCGCGCCGGACATGCTGTATCCCGCGATTGGCAGCTATTTCAAAACCCTGTTTCGCCGTGCCGGTCCGTTTCGCCAATTGGGCGTGCATCGCCCCAAACAGAAGAACCCGGACCGCCACGGGCTGCCTGACTGGCGTGACGGCTCGGGGCAAGTGCTGACGGGGAGCCTGCCTGCCAATGACGCGCAAATCCTGCATTGGGGCGCACCGATTGCGCGGGATCTGGTGCAGTTGAACCACTATTCTGTTCGCTCGGCGGCGGATTTTCTGATCAAACAAGAGCGCGGGCTTCCGAACCATCAATCCAAGCGCATCGATCTGACCTATTGGGTGGAGCGGAATTTCAACACGGTAGAAGACCGCTCGATTGAGGCGATGGGTGCCGCCACGGCGAAGGTGCTGGCGCAGTTCATGGGTCTGGACGGCGTGGCGCAGGCGCAGGCGGCGTGCCGGGACTGGCATCGCGCGCGGTTTGAGACGCTGATGGGCACGGCTGAGGGGTTGAAACTATATGGCCGGCTGCTGCTGGCAGGCGGCAGCGAGGCACTGGACAAGGAGGCCGCTCTTGCGCTGATCAAGGCCTATGGCGAGGTGCATTCAGGTGAGTGATATCTACCTGCGCAGGTCTCTGAATATAGTGCAGGATCAGGGGCTTACGGCGCTTGATTGCATCGGGTCACGTGACGCGTTGGGCGGCATGGGATTGCGCATCTTCTGGGCGATTGGCACGGATGCCAAACGGTTTGACCCCACGCCCCGCGCGGGTGGCGCGGCGCTGAGCGAAGCGCGGGGGATCAATGGCGGCGTGATGCTGAGCGGCGTGGCGGAACAGGCGGCGGGCAAGGTCTGCATCGCATTGCGAGACGGCGAGATCACCGTGCCGGTGCAGAAGCCCGAGACGGAGCTGTTTGCCGGGCTGAACACCTGCATTGCAGAGCGCAATGGCGAGCCTCCCTCCGTGATCGAGGATTGGCTGCGCTA
>CALFWN010000376.1 GCA_937928335.1 uncultured Litoreibacter sp.
ATATCATCTCTGCGCAAGGTTGCTGGCAGACGGCTTCAAAGTGGTTGGTCTGGACGGGTTCACGGATTACTACGACGTGTCGCTGAAACAGCGACGCCACCAGATGCTGGCCCAGAACGGCGCGTTTCATCCTGTTGAGGGGCTGCTTGAAACCGAAGGGCTTGTGATGGGGCTGTTTGACGCGCATCGCCCCGATATTGTGGTCCATCTGGCCGGACAGGCTGGCGTGCGCTGGTCCATCGACAACCCGCGCGCCTATGTCGACGCCAATCTCATCGGCAGCTTCAACATCATCGAGGCGGCACGTGCGCATCCGCCCGCGCATCTGCTGATGGCCTCCACCTCTTCGGTGTTCGGCGCAAATACCGAGATGCCCTATGCCGAGACCGACAGGGCCGACACGCAGATGAGCTTTTATGCGGCAACCAAGAAGGCCAACGAGGCTATGGCCCACAGCTATGCGCATCTGTACGACATCCCCACAACGATGTTTCGGTTTTTCACCGTATACGGGCCGTGGGGCCGCCCCGATATGGCGCTGTTCAAATTCACCAAAGCCATTTTGGAAGGTGCCGCGATTGACGTCTACAACCACGGCAACATGATGCGCGACTTCACCTATGTCAGTGATCTGGTCCACGGCATACGGCTGTTGCTGGACGCCGTGCCGGAACGGCCTGCATCAAAGGATCAGATCGCCTCGGGCGACAGCCTGTCCCCCGTTGCCCCCTACCGGGTGGTCAATATCGGCAACGGCACCCCGGTCAAGCTGATGAGCTATATTGAGGCCATCGAGGAGGCTTTGGGACAAACCGCCAGGAAGAACATGATGGATATGCAGCCCGGCGATGTTCCCGGCACATGGGCAAAGGCCGATCTGTTGCGATCGCTGACGGGCTACGCGCCGTCTACGGATGTGCGCACCGGGGTCAAAGCCTTTGTGGATTGGTATCGTGACTATTACCGCGTCTGACCCCCGGCACCGCCCTGTCGGGGCTTTGGTCTGGTAAATCTCAGCTGACGCGCGCGGAGATCAGGGACGACGCCATTCCGCAAGCACATCATCCCCGATGCGGCGCTGATTATGCAGCTTGAACCGTGTGGCCAACTGCAGATCGTCCAGCCCCAAAGCGCCTAGCCCCGGCACCCCGTCCGAGCCCAAAGCAAGCCCTGCTGTAAAGACCATCAGACGGTCCACAAGGCCTGCGCCCAGAAGCGAAGCTGCCAATTGGCCGCCGCCCTCGCAGAAAACACGTGTGAGCCCGGCCTCGCCCAGCATCTTCAACGCGGCGGCGACCTCAACCTGATCAGTCTTGGCCTGCATCACCTGCGCGCCTGCATCACGCCAAGCCGCCTGCATGCTCTTGGGAGCCTTTGCTCCGCAGATCAGCCAGACGGGCGGCGCGGGGCATGTCACGAACAAGGGGCCGTCTTGGGGTAAGTCCAAGGCGGAACTGACCACGACACGGATCGGCTGATGGTCAACGCCCATGTCTCTGACCGTCAGTGAGGGCGCATCTGCGCGGGCGGTGCCTGCCCCGATCATCACCGCGTCATGGCTTGCCCGCATCGCATGGACGGCGCGGCGGGCCTGTGGGCCGGTGATCCATTTGCTTTGCCCATTGCCCAGCGCAATCCTGCCATCAATTGACATGGCCAGTTTGAGCGTGACCATCGGACGGCTATGGGTGATGCGGGTCAGGAACCCGAGATGATCGGCGCGCGCCTCGGCTTCCAATAGGCCCGAGCGCACCTTGATGTCTGCTTCTTGCAACATCGCCAGACCACGGCCCGAGACGCGAGGGTCAGGATCTTGCAGCGCCACGACAACCCGCGAGACGCCTGCCTCAATAAGTGCTGTGGCGCAGGGCGGTGTTTTTGCGGTATGGGCGCAGGGCTCAAGCGTGACATAGGCGGTGGCACCACGCGCGGCGGCACCGGCCTGGGCCAGCGCATAGGTCTCTGCATGGGGCCTGCCGCCGGGTTGGGTCCAGCCCCGGCCAACCACATGCTGACCGTTGACAATGACACAGCCAACCGCCGGGTTCGACCAGACCCGGCCTGCCCCGCGACGGCCAAGGACCAGCGCCAAACGCATCCAGCGCGCATCGACGCCAGCCGATGCGACAACACTCATAGGGTCAGTCTTCTTTGGAAACCGGCGGGCGCAGTTCTGAGACAAATTCCTCAAAATCATCTGCCGCCTGGAAGTTCTTATACACCGAGGCAAACCGGACATAGGCGACCGTGTCGATGCGGGCCAGAGCCTCCATCACGATCTCGCCGATGGATGTGGAGGGGACGTCCGTCTCCCCCATGCTTTCAAGCCGCCGCACGATGCCCGAGATCATCTGATCGATGCGTTCGGGATCAATCGGGCGTTTCTGCATCGAGATGCGGATTGATCGCTCCAGCTTGTCGCGGTCAAAATCCTCACGTTTGCCAGAGGTCTTTATAACCACCAGATCGCGCAGCTGGACCCGTTCATATGTCGTGAACCGACCACCACAGGCCGGGCAAAACCGGCGCCTTCTGATGGCGACATGGTCCTCGGCCGGACGCGAGTCCTTTACCTGAGTGTCAACATTTCCACAAAACGGACAGCGCATCCCGATCTTCCCTCTTCTCAATCCGCTGGGTGTTCATCCCCAGTTATCCACAGCCACTATATGCCAGCGCCTAGAGTTTGGGTAGGGGCGATTTAGACACCCTATAGATGGATGCCTGCGGCGCTAAATGGCCTGAAACACGGCCGCCACCTGCCTTTGATGCGGCCGGTCGCGGTGCTCGAAGAGGTAAATGCCCTGCCAGGTCCCCAGCATCATTTTCCCCTCGCGTACCGGGATTTGCACGCTGACCGGCAGCAGGGCCGCCTTGATATGGGCGGGCATGTCGTCGGGGCCCTCATATGTGTGGGTCAGATAGGCCATTGACGGGTCTGTGGTTGGCGGAACGAGGCGTGCGAAGTAGTTTTGCAGGTCGGTCTGCACCTCCGGGTCCGCATTTTCCTGAATCAACAGGGAGCATGACGTATGGCGCACGAAGAGCGTGACCAACCCATCACCCGCCCCATCGAGCCAGCGCGTCACGTCGCCCGTGAATTCCTGCAACCCCGGACCGCGGGTCTTGATTTGGAAGATGGTTTGCATCGGCAGATCAGTTGGCTTCAGTTGGCTGGGCAATTTTGCAGCTATTGGAAGGAATTGTAATCCCGACGAAGCCCTGCTGCGCATTTGCGGGCCGCCTGCGCGGCTTTGCAGATTTCGACCTTACTGCTGCTTTCGGCGATCATGCAGGACAACACCCCCGTCTTGGTCAGGCGCATCTGGCCTCCGCCTGCGTTGCGGCGCGCGGCGGCGGCAGTGACACCGCGTCTATGCTCATTGCTCCACCAGCGCTTTGAGGTTCGCGAGGCCTTGCTCGTAATCACCGCCAACCCAGCTT
>CALFWN010000377.1 GCA_937928335.1 uncultured Litoreibacter sp.
TGCTGGCCGAAATCGCGGCGGAGAACGGGCTGGTGGCGCTGCCTTCGGCCACGAATTTTGTCACCATTGACTGCGGCCGGGACGGCGATTTCGCCCGATCCGTGCTGGCAGAGCTGATCGCGCGGGGTGTTTTCATCCGGATGCCCTTCGTGGCCCCGCAGGATCGCTGCATCCGGGTCACCTGCGGGCGCGACAGCGACCTTGCGGCTTTCGCAAAAGCACTGCCCGAGGCCTTGAAGGCCGCCGACCGATCATAGGAGGCCCCCGAAGGGCTGGCCAAGCCGCAAGGGGATGCTAATCTCTTCGCCATGCGTGATTATGAGCCCCGCCAACCCGCCGGCCGCGTCGAGGATTTTACAGTGCCCTTCCTTTGGATGGCCGGGCTGCTGGTCTTCATGGGATTGTTCGCGCTTTATGCGATGTTCGGCTTTTTGATGTCGCTGGCCTCGGCGCTGGTCCTGCGCGGGTTGGTCGACCTGTTGCAGCGTTCGTAACCCTTTGACCTGAAATCCAAAAAGAGCCCCAGCCGGGTTGTGGCTGAAGCTCTTCTTGTGGAAACCGCGAACCGGATTGGATCGCTCAGAGGCGGGATATCAGAGGGTGAAATGTCAATTCAGGCCGCGATCTGCCTCAAGGATCGGCGAGGCGGCGCGACGAATGCTGTCATCCTCCCCCATATGATGCAGCAGCAGGCGGGCCTGACGCGCATCCAGCGGCATGAAGCTGTGAATATTGTTCGGGCATGGCACGTCGAAAAACAGGCTGCCATGCGCAACAAGTGTTTGTGGCGTGTCAAAATGCAGGGTCACATGCGGCAGCGAGGTGCCGATACATGCGCGCGCAATGCCACGGAACCCGACAAGGCTTTCGCCACGTACCGAGACACGCGGCTGGCCAAAAAGCGCGCTGGCCTGCTCATGCTCGATCACCAGCCTTGTGCTTGGCGAGATCAGCAGTGGCGCATCATTTCCAAGCACCGCCTCGGGCACCATCAGGGGCCAATGCGCCGCAGCCGCCGCATGGGAGGAGACGCTCAGCTCGCCGCGCTCAAGCCCCGCAATCTCCTGCTCGCCATGTTCTGCGGTCAGGACAATATCGCCGATTTGCAGGTCTTCCACGGCCGTCCACGCATAGCGCGTGGCAATCCGGGTCCCGGCAAAGAAGCCCGGCGCGGGAGCCACGTTCAGCACCAAAGGGGACGCCCCTTTGGTCATCTTGCGGTTTGGTTTGAAAAACATCAGGCCCACCTGCTCTTTTTTCCATCAATTTAGACATTGATGCGGGCAAAAGACGACCTTGGTTCGACCGCAAAAGGACCATTTTGAGGCGAACTGTGTCCAGAATGAGAACAATTAAATCGGGCGGCCGACTACCTGAATTTGTAGCCGAACCGACCTATATCCACTTGCAGCATATCACCCACAAGATGTTGATCTTCTTTGGAATAATATGCGGTATAGGATTTTTCGCGATCCGAGCGATTGTCATGCCCCAAGGGCGCAATCGGCACCCCGATCAGACGTTCGAGGCGCGACATATCCTCCTCCAGATGTTCCAGCCGTATGAACAGGTCGCATTGTTCTCGCCCCGCGGCATTTGTGACGTAAGAGCCGTAGGGATGCGCGCTGAGCGAGGCGATAGTCGCGGGGTGATTAAGAAACGCGCTGAAGCCAAGCGTCCTGGCCAGCCCCACCGCCGGGTGGTCGAATTCCTGCCCGCGCAGCCAATGGTAATAGCTCACCACCCGGTCCCAGGGGTTGCGGATCATCGTGACAACCCGCGCGGCGGCAATCTGTTCCGGGGTGATCAGCCCCGCAATATCAGCCAGCGTCGAGTGTTTCCAAAGCCGCCCCGCCGCCCGCACGTCTTTGACGCGGTGCCGCCGCTTCAGCGCTTTGGGCGTGTCGCCGAGCAGGATGTCATCCGCCCCGACCCGCGCCTCCAGCGCCCGCGCCAGTGAGGTGCCGCCGGTCTTGGGGATATGGATGAAAATATAATTGTGCCGCACCGAGTAGATCATGCCGGCTGCGCGTCCCTTTCGCCGCGGGTCAGGATCACCACGCCCGCAAGCACGATCAGCCCCATGCCAAGAAAGCCCAGCAGGTCCGGCGCCTCGCCCCATAGGATATAGGCCCAGCCACCCCCCGATATCAGAAACGCATATTCAAACACCGCCACCCGGCTGGCCTCCGATATCTGGTAGGCCCGTGTCAGGCATGAGATGCCCACCACCGACACCACGCCCTGCGCCACGGTCCAGAACAGCCCGGCCTGCGTCCAGGGCTGCCAGCCAGTGCCGAAAAACCCGTCCAGCCTGGGGTCGGTGATGGTGCCCGTGGCCCAGAAATAGACCACCCCCGCCAGCCCCCACAGCCCCAGCACGATGAAAAAGCCCACCACCAGCGCGGCCGTGCTTTCGCCCTCGCAATAGACCCGCGTGCAGACCGCGCCATAGCCATAGCACAGCCCCGCCAGCACCGGGATCAGCGAGAAGGCGGTGAAGCTGCCCGCGTCGGGCCTGAGCAGCAGCAGCACCCCGGCAAAGCCAAGCGCCACCGCCAGTTTGCGCGTGGGCCCGATCTGCATCCCGTAAAACAGCGTCGAGATCACCAGCACAAAGATCGGCGCGGTGAAAAGCCCCGCCCCCACCTGCGCGATCGGCAAGACCGCCACCGCGCCGAAATAGAAAATCATCGCCGTGGCCACGAAAAAGCTGCGAAACGCCACCGCGCCAATCCGGTTGGGCCGCACCTGCCAGCCCAGAGCCAGCGCCACAGGCAGCAGCACCGCCAGCACCATCACGCTGCGCGCCAGATGGAACTGCCACAGCCCGATCTCCTGGGCCATCAGCTTGACGAAATTGTCGATGAAGCCCAGCAGGGCCATGCCGGTGACGGCAAAAAGGGCGGCCTGCAGGGTGCGCGATGAGGTCATGGGGTCGCTCTGATTTCTCTTTTCATATGTCTGACATTTCGGCAGTATCTGTGTCCATCGAATTGATGTATCGCGCAGGCAAATGGGAGGCCGGATATGGGTTGGCTGTCAGACGAAACAGGGTTGGACAAATGCGCCGCGAATTATGTGCCTCTGACCCCGCTGAGCCATCTGAACCGCGCCAAAACGGTCTTCCCGCAGCATGAGGCGCTTGTCTATGGCACCCGCCGCTACAGCTACGCGCAGTATCACGCGCGGGTCTCGCAGCTGGCCTCCGCCCTGCACCAGCGCGGGATCAAACCGGGCGACGTGGTGGCCACGCTCATCCCCAACCTGCCCGCTCAGGCAGAGGCGCATTTCGGCGTGCCCGCCTGCGGCGCGGTGCTCAACACGATCAACACGCGGCTTGATGTGGGCACGGTCGCCTATATCTTTGACCACGGCGCGGCAAGGATCGTGCTGTGCGACACGCAGTTCTTGGCCTTAGCCGAGGCCGCCAAAGAGGCCTGCAATGGCGAGGGCCCCGACATCATCGAGGTGGGTGACGCGCAAGGCAGCTACCCCGCCACCGGGCGTTTCCCCGAATATGAGGATCTGCTCAAGGGCGGCGATCCGGATTTCGCATGGATCATGCCTGAGGATGAATGGGAAAGCCTCGCGCTGAACTACACATCCGGCACCACCGGGCGGCCCAAAGGCGTGGTCTACCACCATCGCGGGGCGTATCTGATGACGCTGGGCACCGTCATCTCATGGCGGATGCAGCTGCATCCCAGATTTCTGGCCATCGTGCCGCTGTTTCACTGCAATGGCTGGAACCACACCTGGATGATGCCGGTGCTGGGCGGCACCGTGCATTGCTGCCGCGACGTGACGGCCGAGGCGATTTACACAGCCATTGCCGATGAAGGCGTCACCCATTTCGGCGGCGCGCCAATCGTGCTCAACATGATTGTCAATGCAGAGGCCTCCCAGCGCAAACCCTTCTCCCACAGGGTCGAGGTCTATACCGCAGGCGCCCCACCCGCCCCCGCCACCCTGGCCAAGATCGAGAAGCTGGGCTTCAACGTCACCCATGTCTACGGGCTGACAGAGACCTATGGCCATGTCACCGAAAACATCTGGAACCCCGCGCTGGACGCGGCCCCGGACGAGGAAAAAGCCGCCTTCAAGGCCCGGCAGGGCGTGGCTTTCCCGATGATGGAACATGTCACCGTGCTGGATGAGGCAGGCGCGCAGGTGCCGATGGACAGCAAGGCCCAGGGCGAAATCGTGATGCGCGGCAATGCGGTGATGAAAGGCTATCTCAAGAACCCCGACGCCACGCAGGAGGCATTCAAGGGCGGCTATTTCCATTCCGGCGACATCGCCATTCAGCATCCCGACACCCATATCCAGATCGCCGACCGGGCCAAGGATATCATCATCTCAGGCGGCGAGAACGTCTCCTCTGTCGAGGTGGAGGGCGGTTGCGGATATTGACGGACAGAGGTACGGAATATTGTGGCCGCGCCGACAAACATGACTACCAGCTCTTTCTGGCCATCAACATGATCGACCACACAAAAACCAAGGTCAAATCACCTCAAACGAACGGCATCTGCGAGCGGTTCAACAAGACTATATTGCAGGAGTTTTATCAGGTCACGGTCCGAAAGAAGCTCTATGAAAGCATAGAGACATTACAGGCTGATCTGGATGAGTGGATCCATTGGTACAATACAGAACGCACCCTGTCCGTCGTCATATAAAATGGCACAGATTTCGGCCTGGGCTTAGAGAGGTTTTGCTCACCTTTTTGTTTGATATTAAGCGACGGCTTTGCGGTATTGCAAGCGTCGATTTTCGATTGTTTTTTGTTTGATCCTTTCTCT
>CALFWN010000378.1 GCA_937928335.1 uncultured Litoreibacter sp.
TCTGACAGTGCAGGAAGGCTGCGACAAATTCTGTGCCTTCTGTGTGGTGCCCTATACACGCGGGGCGGAGGTGTCGCGCCCGGCGGCGCGGATCGTCAAGGAAGCGCAGGCTTTGACTGAGCGTGGCGTGCGCGAAATTACCCTTTTGGGTCAGAATGTTAACGCCTATCACGGCCATAAGGACGGCTTGGCCGGACTGATCTGGGAGCTGTCCGAAATTGACGCGCTGAAGCGCATCCGCTTCACGACATCCCATCCCAACGACATGGACGACGCGCTGATCGAGGCGCATGGCAGCTGCGACAAGCTGATGCCTTACCTGCATCTGCCCGTGCAATCAGGCTCTGACCGTATCCTGAAAGCGATGAACCGCAAGCACACCGCCGCGCAATATCTTGCGCTGATCGCCCGCATCCGCGACGCCCGCCCCGACCTGATGTTCTCGGGTGATTTCATTGTCGGCTTCCCCGGTGAAACTGATGAGGATTTCGAGGCCACGATGCAATTGGTGCGTGATGTCCACTACGGGCAGGCCTATTCGTTCAAATACTCCGCCCGCCCCGGCACCCCTGCTGCGGAAAAGAGGGACGTCCCGGCAGAGGTCGCGACCGAGCGGCTGCACCGTCTGCAAGAGCTGCTCAGCGCCCAGCAATATGCCACTCAGGAAGCAATGGTGGGACGTGATGTGCATGTTCTGTTTGAGAAAAAGGGGCGCCAGGCCGGTCAGCTTATTGGCAAATCCGACTACCTGCACGCCGTTCATTGCGAGGCCCCGGCAGAGATGATCGGGACGGTTCAGAGGGTCTCCATCAGCAAATCCATGACGAACTCCCTGACCGGTGTTTTGGCGAAATAGCGCGTATCTGGCCCGTTGTTCCGCTAGATGTGGTTATTTATGCTTTAGTTTGCGGTAAAATTTGCTACTCTACACGAAATGTTGATGACGGCATTTCCGTTGCTGCAAATTGTGGTGCTAAGAAAAGACGTAACAGGCGAAGGATAAAAGGTGTGATTTACCAACTGCCCAAACCTCTGCAGGCGATTTTGGGAGGATGCGCGGCCGCTGTTGTGGCTCTGGCGTTCTCGACATCCCAGACAAGCGCGCAGCAACAATTCATCATCACCAAGGACGGCTTCACCCAGGGCGAGGTCGACGAAGACAATGTCAAAAGCCGCCGCGTGATCCGCGCCGAGCGGTATATCCCGACGATCTGGGTTGACCCGGACGGGTGCGAACATTGGGTCTTTGATGACGGTTTTGAGGGCTACATGACCCCGCATGTCCGCCGCGATGGCCGCCCGGTTTGCCGCGGTCGTAAAAACTAAGAAATCTTAGGGGAGTTCGGGTAATGAGAAAACTATCTATCGCGGCGATAGGCCTTGTGGCGCTGGCAGCCTGTGAAAACAATGGCGGGGACACGACCCGCGACTTTGGCCGGGGCGATGGTGATCTGAGCGAGCTGCAGGCCGGCATCTGGGTTGACCCGCGCGGCTGTGACCATTGGATCATCGATGACGGCATCGAGGGCTATCTCTCTGCGCGACTTGACCGCAACGGCAAGCCTGTCTGCTCAGGGATCGCGCCTCCGGGATATGCGGTGGGCAATTTCAAGGGCGGCTCGGATATCGGCGACAATATCTAGGCGCTGTTTCTCCCAAGGCATCCTGAAAGGCTGCAGCCCCGCGCTGCGGCCTTTTTTCATGACAGTGTGATGAAATTTGCCGGACTGCGCCTTGCGTCCGCCTGTGCGACTTGGCAGCATACACGCAGCCAACATGTGGAGAACCGATTGACCCTCAGCGCTTCGACGCCGCCTCAGGCGGATGCCCCGGACCATGAGCTTGTGCTCGAATACCCTGACAACCGGTTGCTGATTGATCTGTGCGGCGAGTTTGACAGCCATCTGACGCAAATTGAATCGATGCTCGGTGTCCAGATCGTGCGGCGTGGCAATCAGCTTGCCGTTATGGGCGAGGCCCGAGAGGAGGCTTCCCGCGCCCTCAACACGCTTTACGGGCGGCTCGAAGCGGGCAAGGAGGTCTCCCCGGCGGAGATCACGGCAGAGCTGCGCATGGGCGGCAGCGATGCAGGCACCGGGACATTGGACGGCGACCAGATCGAGATGTTCAAAGGCGCCGCTGTCGAGATCAAGACCCGCAAGAAAACCATTGAACCCCGCACGCAGGCGCAAAAGGATTATGTGCTGTCCCTGATGAACAATGAGCTGGGTTTTGGTATCGGGCCTGCGGGGACGGGCAAAACCTATCTGGCCGTGGCTGTTGGTGTGTCGAAGTTCCTCAACGGCGAGGTTGACCGCATCATCCTGTCGCGCCCCGCGGTCGAGGCGGGCGAGAAGCTGGGCTACCTGCCCGGTGACATGAAGGACAAGGTCGATCCCTATATGCAGCCGCTTTACGACGCGCTGAACGACTTTCTGCCGGGCAAGCAAAGTGCCAAGCTGATTGAGGAAAAGCGCATCGAGATCGCGCCGCTGGCCTTTATGCGGGGCCGCACGCTGTCAAACGCCTTTGTGGTGCTTGACGAGGCACAGAACGCGACGACCATGCAGATGAAGATGTTTCTGACCCGGCTGGGTCAGGGCTCGCGCATGGTAATTACCGGTGACCGCAGCCAGGTCGACCTGCCGCGCGGCGTAAAATCGGGGCTGCGCGATGCCGAGGATCTGCTGAAAGGCGTGCAGGGCGTGTCCTTCAGCTATTTCACCGCGAAGGATGTGGTCCGCCACCCGCTGGTGGCACGCATTATTGAAGCATATGAAAAATTTGAGGCCACCCAAAGCTAGGTGCCGAAGATTTGCCGTATTTTGCCTTTAGCAGCCTGAAAAACCTGCACTAAAGAGGAAATACCATATGTTTGGCTATATTGAAGCGAACCTGATACCGCTGCTGATCGGCTCGGC
>CALFWN010000379.1 GCA_937928335.1 uncultured Litoreibacter sp.
AAATTGGCGAAGGTGAAACTGCCCTCTTCCGCATCGCGCACAAGCTCCTCCAGATGCCCCATCAAGGCCCTATCCGCGCCTTTGCGGGTCTCATCTATGCCCCGGCCCGAGAAAATATCGTCAATCTTTCCAATTGCATAGGTCTTGCGTCCCGCCGTCTTGGCCCAGTCAAGCAGCGTCGGGGCGGGCGTTTCAATCGCGAAATCGCGGCGGTGTTTGGTGCGGGTGAAGCCGGTTGTCGCATCACCTATGAAGGGCCGCGCAATAACGCGCCCGACCTTCATGTCATGCAACACGGGCGCCATGTGGCGGCAGAGATCCAGCAGCTTGTCCAAGCCGAAGGCCTCCTCATGCGCGGCGATCTGAAACACGCTGTCGGCGGAGGTATAGCAAATCGGCTGGCCGCTGCGCATATGCTCACAGGCCAGTTTCGCGATGATCTGCGTACCCGAGGCATGGCAATTACCCAAAACACCCGTGGTGCCGCAAAACGCCGCCGCCATTTCGGTGATCTCGGACGGAAAGGCAGGGGTTTCTTTCGGGAAATAATGCCAGTCCCACGGCACCGACACGCCCGCCAATTCCCAATGGCCCGAGGGGGTGTCCTTGCCCGGCGAATGCTCCGTCGCGCGGCCGTAAAGGCCCGTTGCAGCGCCTTCCAGCCCCATCACCTGACCCAGCCCCAGGCCCATCAGATGCGGCATCTTCAGGCCAACATGCGCATGGATATGGCCCAGCGTGTCCGCGCCCGCGTCGCCGAATGTCGCCGCATCCGGCGCATGGCCGCAGCCCACGGAATCCATCACCACCAGAAACGCCCTCACGGGGTCACCTGCGCATGAACAAGACCGGGCGGTGTTACCGCTTTTGCCCCCAGCCTGAACGCCGCGCGCACCGCCGCAACCGCGCGCTCCGCACGCGCCTCATCCGAGGCATGAACCATCGCCACCGGCGTTTTGGCAGAGACCCTGTCGCCGATCCGCGCGATCCCCGATATCCCCACCGCCGGGTCGATCCGGTCACCATCGCGCAAGCGCCCGCCGCCCAGATGCACCACTGCCTCGCCCAGCGACCGGGTGTCTACCGCTTTGATATATCCTGATTTTCCAAGGCTCACCTCGCGCAGCACCGTGGCCTCTGGCAGGACATGTTGCCAGCTTTCCGCGAAATCCGCGGGGCCGCCCATCGCGTGGACCATCCTGGCAAACACCTCCACCGCGCGGCCCGAGGTGATCGCCGCCTCGATCATCTTGCCGCCGGTGCGCGCGTCCTTTGCCAGCCCGCCGCCCGCCAGAACCACGCCGCCAAGCGCCACGGCAACCTCGCGCAGCCGGGCCTGTGCCTTCGGGTCGGTCAGGGCCTCCATCACCGCGCGGATCTCCACCGCGTTGCCCGCCGCCTGTGCCAGCGGCTGGGACATATCCGTGATCAAGGCCGAGCTTTGGCACCCCGCGCCATTGGCCACCTCCACCAGCGCTTTCGCCAGCGCCCTGGCGTCTTCCATCCTGGCCATGAACGCGCCCGAGCCGGTCTTGACGTCCAGCACCAGCCCGTCGAGGCCAGCGGCAAGTTTCTTTGACAGGATCGAGGCCGTGATCAGGTCGATACTGTCCACGCTCGCGGTGACGTCGCGGATCGCGTAAAGCCGCTTGTCGGAGGGCGCGACCCGCCCCGTGGCGCCCACAATGGCGCAGCCAACATCGCGCACCACATGATCCAGCCGCGCCGGGCCGATCTCGCAGATATAGCCCGGTATCGCCTCCAGCTTGTCGAGCGTGCCGCCGGTATGGCCCAGGCCCCGCCCTGAAATCATCGGCACGAACGCCCCGCAGGCCGCCAGCGCCGGGGCCAGAAGCAGCGAGACCGGGTCGCCCACCCCGCCGGTAGAATGCTTGTCCAAAACAGGTCCGGGAAGATCCCAGGTGAGCACATCGCCGCTGTCGCGCATACCTTCGGTCAGCGCCACACGCGCCGGGCCATCAAGGCCTTTGAGCCGGACCGCCATCGCAAACGCGCCCGCCTGCGCATCGCTGATCGCCGCACCCGTCAGCGCCTCCCCGAACCAGCGCGCCTGATCGGGGTCCAGCCCCCCGCCATCACGGACCTTGGCGATGATCGCACGGACAACCATCAGCTCATATGGCTCGCATCAAACGCGCCCGGCAGCAGCGCCGACACAGAGGTCACCTGGCTTTCGCCCTCCATCGTGGCCAGCGTCACCGGCGCGGCCGGATTGGCAAATTCGGCAATCTTCTGACGGCACCCGCCGCAGGGCGGCACCGGGGTCGGGCTGTCGGCAATCACCGCAATCTCTGCGATTTCATACTCGCCCGCGGCGCACATGGCGGCAATGGCACCGGCCTCGGCACAGGTGCCTTCGGGATAGGCGACATTCTCGACATTGCATCCGGTATAGACCGCACCCGAGGCGGTCTTGACCGCCGCCCCGACCTTGAACTTGGAATAGGGGGCATGTGCGTTTTCGCGCACGACGCGCGCGTGGTCGATCAGCTCCATGAGGGCTCCTTTCAGTGAGGCCCCATTGTGATCCCCGCAGCACCCGGGTTCAATGGTGCGCTGCGAGTATTTTTTGCCAATCATCGCAAGGAAAACGATCTGGAAGATCGCTTTCGCGGGACCGCAGCCTAGCCATGCGGATAGCCCAGCGTTTTCAGCGCCGCTGCCAGCTCGTCAAGAATGGCCGGGTCGTCAATGGTTGCAGGCGGCTTGAAGTCGCGCCCGTCTGCGATGGCCGCAATCGTGCCGCGCAATATCTTGCCAGATCGCGTCTTGGGCAATCTGTCGACAACCAGCGCCAGCTTGAAGGCCGCCACCGGGCCGATCTTGTCACGCACGCTCGCCACGACCTCTGCCACGATCTCGGCATGGGGGCGGTTCACGCCATCCGTGAGGCATAAAAGCCCCAGCGGCAGCTGGCCTTTCAGCTCATCCGCCACGCCGATCACCGCGCATTCGGCGACATCCTTATGGGCTGCCAGAACCTCTTCCATGCCGCCGGTGCTCAGCCGGTGGCCTGCAACATTGATCACGTCATCGGTACGCGCCATGATCCACAGATAGCCATCCTCGTCCTTCATGCCCGCATCCCCGGTCTCGTAATAGCCCGGAAAGGTGGTCAGGTAGCTTTTGCGGAACCGCGCTTCGGCATTCCACAGCGTCGGCAGGGTGCCGGGCGGCAGCGGCAGCTTGACCGCAATCGCCCCCAAAGCGCCTGCGGGCATTTCATGGCCGCCCTCATCCAGGATTTGCACATCATAGCCCGGCATCGCCACCGTGGGAGAGCCAATCTTGACCGGCAGCGCCTCCAACCCGGTCGGGTTGCCCGCGATGGTGTAGCCGGTCTCCGTCTGCCACCAATGGTCATAGACAGGCTTGCCGGTCCGCTGCGCAATCCACTCGATCGTGTCGGGGTCGGCGCGCTCCCCCGCCAGGTAAATCGCCTGCAGCGCCGACAGGTCATGGCCCTTCATGAAACTGCCTTTCGGGTCCACGCGTTTGACCGCACGGAAGGCCGTGGGCGCGGTGAAAAAGCTTTTGACCTTATGATCGGATATGACCCGCCAGAAGGTGCTGGCATCAGGCGTGCCAACGGGCTTGCCCTCGAACAGAACGGTCGTGTTGCCCGCAATCAGCGGCGCGTAGCAGATATAGCTGTGGCCGACGACCCAGCCCACATCCGAGGCCGCCCAGAACACGTCACCGGGATCGACATTGTAGATATTCTTCATCGTCCAGTGCAGCGCCACC
>CALFWN010000380.1 GCA_937928335.1 uncultured Litoreibacter sp.
GGATGCGCCGAAAGCGACATTGTCCAGCTGTAAAGGCGCTTAATCATTGGGCGGACCTGTTTTCGGCTTTCTAACATATATGCACATAGCTAGTCTGAGCGGGTCAAGACATGGGAGCGGTATATGCAGTGGCGGGGACGGCGGACAAGTCGGAATATTGAGGACCGGCGCGGCAGGCGTTCGGTTGGCAAGACCGGCGGCGTCGGCGGGCTGGGGCTGATTGCGGTGCTGGTGATCGGCTATTTCCTCGGGATCGATGTCTCTCCGCTGCTTCAGGGCGGCGGCGGGCAGCCCTCCCAAACCGTCAGTCAGGAGATCACGCCGCAGGATCAGGCCGCGGGGGAGTTTGTCTCCGTGGTGCTGGCCGATACCGAGGAAGTCTGGGCAGAGATTTTCCGCGATCAGGTTGGCCGGCCCTATAATCCGGCAACGCTTGTACTGTTCAAAGGTGCCACGCAAAGCCCCTGCGGCGGGGCCAATGGTGCCTCGGGGCCGTTTTATTGCCCGGCTGACAAGAAAGCCTATCTCGACACTGATTTCTTTGTGACGCTTGAGCGCCGAATGGGCGCAGGCGGCGATTTCGCGGCGGCCTATGTTGTGGCCCATGAGATCGCGCATCACATTCAAAATGAGCTGGGTATTCTGGGGCAGGCAAACCAGATCAGACGCACCAGCTCGCCGGAGCAATCCAACGCGATCTCGGTGCGGATCGAGTTGCAGGCCGATTGCTTCTCGGGGATCTGGGCGCGCTATGCGCAGGCCCGGTTCAATTCGCTGGAGCAGGGCGATTTGCAGGAAGCGGTCAACGCGGCCAAACAGATCGGCGATGACACATTGCAACGCAACGCGGGCCGCAGGCCGAACCCGCATACATTTACCCACGGCACCTCGGCGCAACGGCAACGCTGGTTCGCCCGTGGCTATGAAAACCCCACCATTCCAAGCTGTGACACGTTCAGCGCGCAACAGCTTTGATAAAACAACCACGCAAGTCCAAGTTCTGGGAGACAAAATCATGAAGACCTTGATCACAACCACCCTGGCCAGCGCCGTCGCATTGAGCGTCAGCGCCAGCTTTGCCTTCGCGCAGGATGTCACGCTGCGCTGTCAGCATTTTCTGTCGCCAAAAGCCTCCGTTCCACAGTTTTTCATGGAACCCTGGGCCAACAAGATCATGGAAGAGAGCAATGGCCGCATCAAAATCGAGCTGTACCCGGCAATGCAGCTGGGCGGCAAACCCCCGGCGCTTTATGACCAGATCCGTGATGGCGTGATTGACTGCGGCTGGGCGCTGCCGGGCTATACGCCGGGCCGCTTCCCGGAAACCGAAGCCTTCGAATTGCCCTTCATGGGGTCAATGAGCGCGGAGGCCACCTCAAAGGCGACATGGGAATTCTCGCAGAAATACCTTCAGGAACGCATGGGTGACGTGCATCTGATGGCCACCCATGTTCATGGCCCCGGCGTGATCCACACGAAAGGCAGGACGGTGAATTCTCCGTCCGATCTGGCGGGCCTCAAGCTGCGTGGCCCATCGCGGCAGGCAAACGCTTTGCTGGAGGCATTGGGGGCGACCACCGTAGGGATGCCGGTCCCGGCTTTCCCCGAAGCCCTGTCCAAAGGTGTGGTCGATGGCGGGGTGATCCCGTGGGAGATCGTGCCGCCCCTGAAGGTGCAGGAACTGGCCGACAGCCACACGCAGATCGGCGGCGACCGGGCGCTTTACAACACGTTCTTTATCTGGGGCATGAACAAGGCCAAATATGACAGCCTGCCGGATGATCTGAAGGCGATCATCGACAACAATTCCGGACTGGAAGCCTCAGGTCTGGCCGGTGCGGCGATGGACCGTGGCGATACGATCGGCGAGGAGGTTGTCGCAGGAACGGATAACACCGTTGTCACCCTGAGCGACGCAGATGTGGCCGAGCTGAAAAAGATCGGTGACGTTTTGACCAATGCCTGGATTGCCGAGATGGCGGATGCCGGGCTGGACGGCGAGGCGATGGTCAATGATGCCCGCGCTCTGGTTGCCAAATACTCGGAATAGGCTGCTTTTGCAGGTAAGAAATCGGGCCCCGGAGAGACCTCTCTTCGGGGCCTTTTTCTTGGCCGCGAGGTCGCTTTAGAGGGTGTTTCGCCCGGTGCGCGGCGATAAAGTGGCGCGGTGGACAGGGCTGAAGGGCTGGACGGAATGGCAATAGCGAGACAGGCAGAGCAGCGCGTGGGCCACGTGTTGGAAACGCTCGCGCGGTGGCTGGCCTATATCGGCGGCGCGTTGATGGTGGCTATGGCGCTGGTGACCGTGGCCTCGGTGCTGGGGCGGGCCTTGCTCTTTCTGGGGCTGGGACCCATCACCGGCGATTTCGAGCTGGTCGAGGCGGGCTGCGCGATTGCCATTTTCTCTTTCCTGCCCTGGTGCCAATTGAAGCGTGGCCACGTAACCGTGGACGTGTTGCTGGACCGGATCGGCGGGCGCACCAAAGCCTTTTTCGGGATGATCGGCGATCTGGCGATCACCTTGATTGCCGGGTTAATCGGCTGGCGGCTTTATCTGGGGTTCGGCGAGAAATTTCCTTATTTTGATCAGGGCCTGCGGGACGCGCTTGGTATGGGCGCGAAACCGTTCTTCCCGGAGACCACCTATGAGCTGGAACTGCCGGTGTGGATTCCCTACGGGCTGGCCTCCATCGGGGCCGCGATGTTTTTTGTGGTGAGCCTGTATACCGTATGGCGCGCTCTGAACTGGGTGCTGGATGGCGGGGAGCCTGCACGATGAGCGGCGTGGAGCTGGCGCTGACCGCCTTTGGGCTGATGCTGGGCGCGATTTTTCTGCGGGTTCCTATCGGGGCCGCGATGTTCATCACCGGCTTTATCGGCACATGGGTCGTGCTGGGGCGGCCGACGGCAGTGATGAGCCAGATGAAGACGCTGACCTATGACACGTTCTCCAGCTATTCATTGACCATCATCCCGCTGTTCCTGCTGATGGGGCAGTTTGCCACCAAGTCGGGCATGAGCGCGGCGCTGTTCAACGCCGCGTCCGATTGGCTGGGGCATCGCAAGGGCGGGGTGGCTATGGCAGCTGTCGGCGCCTGTGCCGGGTTCGGCGCGGTGTGCGGCTCGTCGCTGGCCACGGCCTCCACGATGGGGCAGGTGGCCCTGCCCGAGATGCGCAAGCGCGGCTATTCGGACGCGTTGAGTACCGGGGTGCTGGCCGCTGGCGGCACGCTGGGCATCTTGATCCCGCCCTCGGTGATCCTGGTGATCTACGCCATTCTGACAGAGCAAAACATCGTCAAGATGTTCCTGGCCGCATTGATCCCGGGCATTCTGGCGGCATTGGGCTACATGCTGACCGTGGCGATATATGTGCGGTTCAAGCCGGGCTCCGGCCCGGTGGCGGAACGCAAGCCGATAGGCGCGCGGTTTTGGACCTTGTTCCGGATCTGGCCGGTTGTGGTGATTTTCGGCCTTGTGATGGGCGGCATTGCGGGCGACTGGAACTGGTTCCGGCCCGGCGTGCAGGCGCTTTTCACCCCAACAGAAGGCGCGGCTGTCGGGGCAGTGGCCACGGGGCTTTACGGCGTCCTGACGGGCGGGCTGAACTGGCGCAGCTTTCTGGCCTCGATTGTGGAGGCCGCGCAGGCCTCGGCGATGATTTTCTTCATCTTGTTTGGCGCGCAGGTGTTCAACTCGTTTCTGGCCTTCACACAGGCCCCGCAGGCGATGGCTGACTGGGTGACGGGGCAGGGCTTTGCGCCGATGACGGTGCTGATCGCGATGCTGGTGTGCTACCTGATCTTCGGCTGCGTTATGGATTCGCTGTCGATGATCCTGCTGACCATCCCGATCTTCTTCCCGATCATCGAGGTGCTCGATTTCGGCCTGACGCTGGAGCAGACCGCGATCTGGTTTGGCATTCTGACCCTGATCGTGGTGGAGGTGGGGCTGATCACGCCGCCGGTTGGGATGAACCTGTTCATCATCAACCAGGTCGCGCGGGACGTGCCGATCGGGCAGACCTATCGCGGGGTGTTGCCTTTCGTGGCCTCGGACCTGATCCGGGTGGTGATCCTTGTGAGCTTCCCTGCCATTACGCTGTGGCTGGTGGGGGTGATGTTTTAACGCATCACCCGTTGTGCGGGGGAGAGGTGGTACCCGAGGCCGGACTTGAACCGGCACGCCTCGCGGCAACGGATTTTGAATCCGTCGTGTCTACCATTCCACCACTCGGGCACGTACGCGTGCTTTAGCGTGCACAGCGCAGGGCGACAAGAGAATTTTGCGCCCAATCCTGCGCGCTCCCTTGACCCTGCGGCCTGTGCGTGGTGTTGCACATCCTCAAAACCATCCCGGAGCCGACCGCCGTGATCAAACGCCTTTACGACTGGACGTTAAGCCTTGCCGAACATCCCCGTGCCTTGTGGGCGCTGGCGGTGGTGGCCTTTGTGGAAAGCTCTTTCTTTCCGATCCCGCCGGACATCATCATGATCCCGATGATCATCGCCCGGCCCAACCGCGCCTTTCTGATTGCCGGGGTGGCGCTGGTGGCCTCCGTGCTGGGGGGGATGCTGGGCTATGGCATTGGGGCCTTT
>CALFWN010000381.1 GCA_937928335.1 uncultured Litoreibacter sp.
GCGATATTACCGAAAAGGTTCGCGCGCGGATGCTGGAAATCGCTGATCTTTGCCCTGTTCACAGGACCTTGGAAAATGAAATTAGCCCACGCTAGGCCGGGACCTAGCGCTGCGCAAGCATCTCGATCTGGCCGCGCAGACCGTCAAGCGGATAGCCCGCCCCGGCAAGCGCTTCCATGATCGCGTCGGTCTCCATCCGGCCGGCCTGTGCCAGCCCCCAAAGCATCGCGGACCGCGTGCCTGACGCGCAATAGGCCAGCACCTTGCCGGGTGCCGCCTGCGCCTCGACATGCGCCAGCGTCAGCTGCCCCGAGACCAGCGGATTGTCTGTCCAGCCCAGGCCCGCCTTCTGCGCGGCGGCCTTGATCTTCTCAGGCCCATCGGCGGGCGCGCTTTCAAAAGCGGGGCGGTTGCAGATCACATGGGTAAAGCCCGCCTCCGCCAATGCGGGGATGTCCTCGGGGGTGATCTGCGGGGCAACGGCAAAATCGTGATGCAACATGCGAATATCCATAGCGCTACCCGCCGCGTCCAAAGGCCGTCGCTATCTGCCGCGTCACCGGGGGCTGCGCGATCATCGCAGCGACCATTGCCACAAAGAAGGCCAGACCCTGCCAGCCGCCAAAACCAAGGGAGGCCATTGCCGGGCCGGGGCAGAGCCCCGAAAGCCCCCAGCCGATGCCGAAAAGGGCAGAGCCCGTAGCCAGTTGCGGGGTGATCTTTGCATCTGTCTGCGCCGGGATCGGCCCGTCCAGAACCGCCTGTCGCCTGCGTGCCGCAATACGCCACGCGATGATCATGGGCAGGATCGCGCCGCCCAGAACAAAGGCCAGCGTCGGGTCCCATGCCCCGAACACATCAAGCCAGCCCTGCACTTTGCTTGTGTCCGTCATGCCCGAGATCAGCAGCCCGAGCCCGAACACTGCACCTGCCAGCAACGCCACACCGGCCCGCATCAGATCATCCCCCAGACATGGCGAAACAGTGCGACGCTCAGCCCGCCTGCCAGCAGATAGATCACCGTGGCGACAAGGCCGCGCATTGACAATCGGGAGATGCCGCAGACCCCGTGCCCTGACGTACACCCATTGGCCAGCCGCGTGCCGAAGCCCACGCAGAGCCCGGCGGCGATCAGCACCGCGATGTTCGAGGTCAATTGCGTCGGTGGCGCGCCGCGCAGCAAATGCCAAAGCAAAGGCGCGCCGATCAGCCCGCCCAGAAACCACAGCGCCTCAGAGCGCGCCGCCCCTGTGCGGCTGCCATCCACCACGCCGCCCAACAGGCCCGACGCCCCCATGATGCGGCCGTTCATCAGCAAGAACAGCGCCGCCGCGCTGCCAATCATCAGACCTCCGGCAAGGCCCCACACCCAATCCAGCACCGTCACGCCTCCTGTTTCGTTTTGGCAAAAATACTCACATCGCGCGGCTTACAACCCGTCGACCGGCACTTTCAGGAACACTTTCCCGCTGTCATCAGGCTCGGGCATGTTGCCTGCGCGCATATTGACCTGCAGCGAGGGGATGATCAGTTTTGGCATCCCCAATGTGGCGTCGCGTCCCTCGCGCAGGGCAACAAAATCCTCGCGCGACACACCGCCGCCGACATGCACGTTATTGGCCTTTTCCGCCGCCACGGAAGTTTCCCACGCGAACTCGTCGCGGCCCGGCGCCTTGTAGTCATGGCAGACGAAAATGCGGGTCTCGTCGGGCAGGGACAGGATTTTCTGGATCGAGTCATACAGATCCCCCGCCGAGCCGCCCGGAAAGTCGCACCGTGCGGTGCCGAAATCGGGCATGAAAAGCGTGTCGCCCACAAAGGCCGCATCGCCTATAATATAGGTCATGCAGGCGGGCGTGTGGCCGGGCGTGTGCAGCACGTCGCCGCGCAGCTGGCCGATATGGAAGCTGTCGCCCTCCTTGAACAGCTGGTCAAATTGCGAGCCGTCGCGTTGAAAGGCGGTGCCTTCGTTGAACACCTTGCCGAACTGTTCCTGGACGGTGGTGATGGCAGAACCAATGCCGATCTTGCCGCCCAAAGCCTCTTGCAAATAGGGTGCGGCAGACAGGTGATCTGCATGAACATGCGTCTCCAGCAGCCAATCGACCGACCATCCCTTTTCCTTGACGAAGGCAATCACCTCATCGGCCGAGCGGGTATCCGTGCGCCCCGAGGCGTAGTCAAAATCCAGCACGCTGTCGATGATCGCACAGGCCGATCCGTTGGGGTCGCGCACCACATAGGATGCCGTGTTGGTCGCTTCGTCGAAAAAGGCGTGAATTTCGGGCTGCATGTCCATGACGCTGTCCTCCTGCATCTGGTTTTCGCAGAAAATCAGCGCTGATCCAATCACGATTGCTAGATTTTTTCCTGCGTATAGCGTCGCAGCTCGGCCCGCGCCACCTGCCGCCTGTGCACCGCGTCCGGCCCGTCTGCCAGGCGCAGCGTGCGCAGATGCGCCCATTGGCGGGCCAGCGGCGTGTCCTGGCTGATGCCTTGCGCGCCGAAGATCTGAACCGCCTGATCAGTGACCTCCAATGCGACACGCGGGGCCTCGACCTTGATCTGGCTGATCCAGGGGGCGGCGGCGCGCGCATCGCCCTGATCCATCATCCAGGCGGCTTTCAGGCACAAGAGCCGCGCCTGCTCGATCTGCATCCTTGCATTGGCGATATGGTCGAAATTCGCACCAAGCCGGGCCAGCGGCTTGCCAAAGGCCTCACGCTCCAGCGACCGGCGGCACATCAGCTCAAGCGCGCGTTCGGCCATGCCGATGGCGCGCATCGCGTGATGGATACGGCCCGGCCCAAGCCGGCCTTGCGAGATCTCGAACCCGCGCCCTTCTCCCAGAAGCATGTTGGCGGCAGGCACCCGCACATCGCTGAAGCGCAGGTGCATATGGCCATGCGGCGCCTCATCATCGCCGTAAACCTGCATGGCGCGGAGCTTCTCGATGCCGGGCGCGTCCGCAGGCACCACGATCATCGAATGTTGCTGGTGGCGCGGGCCGTCGCGAGAGCTGCGCGCCATGACGATATAGACCGCGCAGCGCGGATCGCCCGCGCCGGTGGCCCACCATTTCTCGCCGTTCAAGACATAGTCGTCACCATCGCGCACACAGCTGAGGGAGATATTGGTGGCATCAGAGGAGGCCACATCCGGCTCTGTCATCAGATAGGCCGAGCGGATCTTGCCCGCCAGAAGCGGGGCGAGCCATCTCTCCTGCATCTCGGGCGTGCCGTATTTCTGGAACACCTCCATATTGCCCGTGTCAGGCGCGTTGCAGTTGAAACTTTCGGGCGCCAGATGCGCGCGGCCCATTTGCTCGGCGAAATAGGCATATTCGACGGTGCTGAGCTTGTGACCCTCATGCGCCGACCACAGGTTCCACAGCCCACGCGCGCGGGCCTGCGCCTTGAGGCCCTCCAGTATCTCCGTCTGGCGGGGGCTGTGCTGCCAGCGGTCGCCTGTCTCGACCTCCCTGAAATACTCCGCATCAAGCGGCGCAATCTCGTCGTGCACCATTGCGGTGACGCCCTCCAGCAACGTGGCGGCGTGGGGGCTGAGGCCAAGCATCATGGTGCATTCCTTCATCGCGTTACCGGGTCGGGCCAGCCTATGGGCGCCTCGCCGCTTGTCAATTGCTGACGCAAAGGTAAAGTCAACGCTATGGGTGGTTTGGGTGACATCGACGCGGGGGCGCTGGCCCCGTATCTGGCTGAGGCTGTGCCTGAGATGGGCGGCGTCCTATCGCTGGAGAAATTCGCCACCGGCCAATCCAACCCGACCTACAAGCTGCAAAGCCGCAATGGCAGCTATGTGCTGCGGGCCAAACCACCGGGCGTGTTGTTGAAATCCGCCCATCAGGTGGAGCGCGAATACCGGGTGATGGCGGCCCTGCAAGACAGCGCCGTGCCAGTGCCGCGCATGGTGCATTTGGCCAGCGACGCGGCCTCACCTCTAGGTCGGGCGTTCTTCATCATGGAGATGGTATCAGGCCCGATCTACTGGGACCCGGCCGTTCCCGAGGTGGACGCATCGCGCCGCGCAGGGATCTATGACGCGATGAACCAGACGCTGGCCGCGCTGCATGACGTGGTGCCGGGCGATGTCGGGCTAGAGGAATTTGGCAAGCCGGGGCAGTATTTTGCCCGGCAGACCGAGCGCTGGTCGCAGCAATACCGCGCCTCCAAGCTGGAGGAGAGCGCCGATATGGAGCGGCTGATGGCCTGGCTGGCCGAGGCGCTGCCCGCTGAGGACGGGCAGGTGTCGCTGGTGCATGGGGATTTTCGGCTCGATAACATGATTTTCGAGGCGGAGGCCCCGCGCGTCGCAGCCCTTCTGGATTGGGAGCTGTCCACGCTGGGCCACCCGCTGGCCGATCTGGCCTATCAATGTATGCAATGGCGGCTGCCCCATCAGGGCGGAATGCGCGGCCTGGGCGGGCTGGATCGCGCGGGGCTCGGCATCCCGTCTGAGGCGGATTACGTGGCTTTATATTGCGACAGGCGCGGCATTGCCCCGCCTGACAACTGGGTGTTCTACCTTGCGTTTTCCTTTTTTCGGCTGGCGGCGATTTTGACCGGGGTGGTGCGCCGGGCGCATGACGGCAACGCCTCGAACCCGGCCACTGCGCGCAGCTATGCCGCCGCCATTCCGCTGCTGGCCTCTGCGGCCTGCGCCTTGATTGATGAGGGACCGCAATGACCCAACCTGTTCGGCTGGAACGCCACGGCGCGCTGGCGCTGATCGTGGTCCACAACCCGCCTGTCAACGCGCTCAGCGCGGCTGTGCGGCAAGGTCTTGAGGCCTGCCTGCACGAGGCGATGGAGGATGCGGATATCAGCGCCGTGCTGCTTGCAGCTGACGGGCGGACATTTCCGGCAGGGGCCGATATTTCGGAGTTCAACAGCCCCCCGCAAGCGCCTGCACTGGGCGATCTGTGCAATATGATCGAAACCTCTGAGAAGCCGGTGGTGGCCGCGCTGCATGGCACGGTGCTGGGCGGCGGGCTTGAGCTGGCGATGGCGGCGCATTACCGGGTGGCCGAAGAGACCACGCTGCTGGGCCTGCCGGAGGTGAAGCTGGGGCTTTTGCCCGGTGCGGGCGGCACCCAGCGCACGCCGCGGCTGGTGGGGATCAAAGTGGCGCTCGACATGATGCTCAGCGGCCTGCCGATCAAGGCGGTAGATGCCGACCGGCTTGGCCTGATCGACAAGGTGAGCCCTTTGAAGACCCTGCGTGTCGACGCCGCCGCCCTTGCTGCCGAGATGCGCGATGTCAGGCGGACCCGCGATGCGCGCTCGCAATTTGAAGATGGCGCGGCCTGCATGGCCGACATTGCCGCGCGGCGCTCGGTGCCGGGCCGCCCGCTGGCCTCGCGCAAGATCATCGACTGCGTGGAAGCGGCGCTGCTGGTGCCCTTCGAGATCGGGCTCGACATGGAGCGCGACGCTTTCACCGAATGTCTGGCCTCGGATGCTTCCGCCGGGCTGCGGCACGCGTTCTTTGCAGAGCGGCACGCCACCAAATTCCCCGAACTGGCCCAGGCCAAACCGCAACAGGTGGACACGGTCGGCGTGGTGGGCGCGGGGTTGATGGGCAGCGGCATCGCGATGGCCTGTCTGGATGCGGGCTTTGCCGTCACCGTGGTCGAGCAGGGCGAGGCGGGGGTTACGGGCGCGTTGGCGCGGATCGGGGCGCTTTACGAGAAAGGTCTGGCCAAGGGGCAGATGGGCGAGGGGGCGTTGACCGACCTCAACCTGACCACCGGAATGGAGGCGCTTGGCACGGCTGATCTGATCATTGAATGCGCCAGCGAAGATGCGCAGGTGAAGCGTGATATCTTCACCAGACTTGGGCTGGTCGCCAAGCCGGGGACGGTTCTGGCCAGCAATACCTCCTACCTTGATCTGGAGCCGCTGGCCCGTGCGTCGGGCCGGATGCCCGATGTGCTGGCGCTGCATTTCTTTGCACCCGCGCACCGCATGTCACTGGTCGAGATCGGCGTGCCTGACGCCGCCAATGCGCAGGCTGTGGCCACGGCGCATGGGCTGGCCAAGGTGCTGGGCAAGACCCCGGTGCGCAGCACTGCCGCTCCGGGGCTGATCGGCAACCAGATGCTGACCGCCTATCGCGCGACGGCGGACCGGCTGCTGTTGCGCGGCGCGCAGCCCGCGCAGGTCGATGCGGCGATGCGCAGTTTCGGGATGCCGATGGGACCCTATGAGGCGCAGGATTATTCCGGGCTGGACATTGCCTGGGCGCGGCGCAAGGCGATGAAAAACCCCGACCCCGAGGCTCTGCTGCTGCCCGACATTCTGTGCGAGGCCGAACAGTTCGGGCGCAAGTCGGGCAAGGGCTATTACGTCTATAACAGCGAAGGCAAGCGCGGCGCGGCGAACCCCGAGATGCTGACCATGCTGGCCGGTGAGCGGCGGATGCGGCCTTTGGCCCGGCTGGCGATCACGCCGGAGCTGATACAGGACCATCTATTGGTGGCGCTGATCAATGCGGGCGCGGGCCTGCTGGAGGCGGGCACCGCCGCAAGGCCCGGCGATATCGACGTGGTGATGGTGCATGGGTTCGGCTATCCGCGCCACAAGGGCGGGCCGATGCATCAGGCCGATGCGCTGACCCCGTTCGAGGTGGCGCGGCGGATCAACCTCTACGCGCAGGCCGATCCGGCGCATTGGCATCCCGCGCCGCTGCTCAGCCGTCTGGCCGCCGAGCGGATGCGATTTTCGCAGTATGGCGCGGCGGGAATGCAAAAATAATCTTGCAAAGCCGGGCAGGGATTGCGAACCTGTGGCATCTGCTACAGAATACGTATTCTCTTGAGGTAATTGCGTGTTTTCAGGCGAAATACAACGAAGCGGCGCAAAGGTTTTCGCGCCGCACACAGGGAGAACCACATGAAACATCTCAAAATTGCACTGCTCAGCGGCGTTGCAGCCTTTGCGCTTGCCTCCACCGCCTATGCGGACGGTCATGCCTGCGATATCGGCGAAGGCCGCGTCAGCATCATCGGCAATGAATTCCCGGCCATCCAGACATTGGGTGCGGGGGCTGCGGCCTGCGCCTCGGACAAGGCAGAGGTCACGGCCAACCTCACCAAGGAGCACAAGAATATCCAAGTGCCCGGCATGACCAACAACCCGGCGGAATACTCGGTCGCGATCATCTCGAACGGCTCCATCGCGCCGCTGATGACCGACAACCTGATCCGCCCGCTGGACGACCTGATCGCCGCGCACGCGCCCGACCTGCCTGCGCAGCAAAAGATCACGCTGGACGGCAAGGTGATGGCCGTGGCTTTCATGGCCAATGCGCAGCACATGGTCTACCGCTCCGACATTCTGGCAGAGGCTGGTCTGGAGGCGCCGAAATCCTACGAAGACGTTCTGGCCAACGCCAAGGTCCTGCGTGACAAGGGCATCATGGAAAACCCTGTCGGCGGCGCTTATTCTGCGGGCTGGGGCATCGGGCAGGAATTCAACAACATGTTCATCGGGCATGGTGGCGAGTTCTTCAAAGCCGGCACGGCCGAGCCGAACATCAACAACGAGAAGGGCGTGGCAACGCTTGAGATGATGAAGGCGCTGTCGGAATATATGAACCCCGATTTCCTTGCGCTGAACAACAACGAGATCTCTGCCGAATGGAAAGCGGGCAATGTCGCCATGCTGCAAATGTGGGGCTCGCGGACACCTGCGCTGCTGGACCCCGAGGGCTCCGTTGAAGGCGTGGCTGAAAACACCGCGCTGACCGGCCCGATGATGGTGGGTGACAGCGGGACACCGGCAACCACCCTTTGGTGGGACGGCTGGACCATTGCCTCCAACGTCTCTGATGCGGATGCGGAAGCCTCCTTCAAGGCGATGATGGCGTCGATTGACCCATCCATCCTTGAGCAAGAGGGCGTGAACGAGCAGGCGGTCTGGCTGATCGAGGGCTACGAGCCCACCAACCTGTCCGAGGG